>JALNXP010000207.1 GCA_023230285.1 Bacteroidales bacterium
TACATAGCGTGCCGCAGGTAAGCAACTATGTCCCCGTGGTTTACACATTCGCTGTTTACGGGCTGTCGCTTGTCGTTGAGCGTATGCCGGATTGGCAGAAATTACATACCTTTGCTCCGAGGTTAATTGTTTGTACATCATAGAAACGCAAAATTAATTAATCTTAAGGGACTTTATCAAAAATAAAGTCTCTTTTTTTTGTTATTGCTATTTGAAACCTATTGATGTTCTTTGGTTTCGCTACGCTTCACAAAAGAACATCAATTTTTTGCACTTCTTATTTGAAATTTCCTAAAAGATTCCGACAAAATATTCGACTTGTCAACTCTAAATCCTGATAATTATAATGATACACTTTTTTATAAAGAAAGGTGGATGAATGAAAACGGACTTGAACAAAGAATTATCGTAACATTCTCCTTTAAATATAGAAACTATCTTCATCACATCAGAGAAAAACAAATTGCACGTGCCGAACAAATTATAAAAGGAGGTAATAGTAAAGTCAACAAAAAAAGAACTAATGATTGTAAGCGTTTTATCACTCAAACATATTGTACTGTTGATGGCGAAATTGCACAAACCTCAAGTCTCTCACTAAATCAGGAGATGATTAATCAGGAAGCACGTTTTGATGGCTTTTATGCAATCTGTACCGATTTGGAAGACAACGCATTAGATGTCATCAATGCTAATGGAAGACGATGGATTATTGAAGGCGGTTTTAGAATCATGAAAACAGAGTTTGAAGCAAGACCGGTGTTTTTGCAAAGGGATGACAGAATTAGGGCTCATTTTTTGACCTGCTTCCTTGCCTTATTGATTTACAAATATCTTGAAAGGAAACTTAATCGCGGCATAAATCATTTTACGCCTGAAAATATAATAAGTGCGCTTATTGATATGAACTTTGTAAGTGTCAGCGGTGAAGGTTATATTCCAACTTACACAAGGACAAATACTATAAACGCTTTGCATGGTACTGCAGGTTTTAGAACAGATATACAGATTGTTACAAAAAAAGAAATGTGGAAAATTCTGTCTTGTGTTAAAAAAAGTTAAACAATAAATATGGAAACAAATTACTACAAAATAGACTATTCGTAATTACTCGTAATCAACTAAATTACTGTTAGTTAGAAAGCTTTTGAAACAAAAAAGCGTCAAAGATGAAGTTTTTTAAAGCATCAAAATCCGTTTAAGTTTAAAAAACAAGTTGGGATAAGCAAGACAAATCCTATAACTATCAGGAACAGAATAAACTTCCAGAAGAATTTCAGCCATAGATTATAAGGAATTTTAGCCATTCCGAGGCAGCCCATAAGAACGCCGGAAGTAGGAGTAATCATATTAGTAAAGCCATCTCCAAATTGAAAAGCGAGCACCGTAGCCTGTCGCGAAATGCCAAGCAAATCGGAAAAAGGTGTCATAATCGGCATTGTTAAAGCTGCCTTTGCCGAACCGGACGGCATTATCAGATTCAAAGCCGTCTGTATGCAATACATAGCACCCAACGACAACACCTTGCCCGTTTCCTTCATCATGCTTGTCAACGAATACATTATCGTGTCAATAATTTGTCCTTTCTGAAGTATGATGATAATACCACCGGCTAAGCCTACAACAAGTGCCGCCGACAAAATATCTTTAGCGCCATCTAAAAAATGACGTGTGATGACATTTGCAGAATTGCCCACCGCTAAACCTGCAAAAATGCCCATTGCAAAAAATAAAGAGCCTATTTCCTTAACATACCAGCCATAAACCATCACACCGATAATCAAGAAAAACACGGTGAATATCAACATGTTGATTATATAAAAATGAACTGATTTTCTCAATGCGAAAAAACTCGTCAAGATAAACAAACCCGAGAAAATCGGTAAAGCAGGAAATGTCAAAGATGAGCTGCTTATTGCCATAGTAGTTTCAGGATATATGCAAGAAATTACTATCAACAAAGCCGAAACAAATCCCCAACAAATCCAAGCAGATGTCGGCGTATAATATTTCATGTCGTCAACTTGCACATCACAGCTTTCACGCCAATAACCGTCTAATTTGTACATCACAGATTTCTCTGGATGTTTTTTTACTTTATTGGCATAAATAAGAATAAAAGTAAATCCTATTGCATTGATTATCAGCCAACACAGTATTCTATATCCCATGCCGGAAAACAACGGTATCTCTGCTATGCCTTGCGCTATTCCGATAGTAAACGGATTTAAGACTGCGCCGGCAAAGCCGAGATGCGCCGCCACATAAACCACACACACGCCGGTAATCGAATCATAGCCCATAGAAATAAATAACGGCACAAAGATTATGATGAAAGCAATAGTCTCCTCGCTCATGCCAAAAATCGCACCAAACAAGCTGAACACAGTCATTATCAACAACATAATCACATTATTGACACCTATTTTCTTAAGCCATTTATTTTTCTCCAACTTAAAGACCACCTTCACTAACGCAGCAATTCCTACATTAAGAGCTTTTGTTGCGTTCATTATCCAAAAAGCACCACCAATAAGTAAGATGAAAATTATTATATGTGACTGAGCTACAAAGCCTTCGTAAAAAGATGTGAAAATTTCCCATAATTGAGGATTTTTATCCGTGTAATGAAAAGAATCCGGCAATACTAATTCCCGCGTACTACCGTCTGACATGGTAACTTGTTGTCTGTCAAACTCTCCGGCAGGAATTATCAGCGTAAGTAAAGAACAAAGTATTATTATAAAAAATATAATTACATAAGTATGAGGTACTTTCTTCATCGTATATCACAATTTGCTGCAAAGGTAGATGAAAATTTTCAAAATAAAAAATTGAAATTTTGTTATGAAGCTATAAACCGACATGATGTTTTCAACTGTAAAATTTTTATCATTTATATCTGATAAAAATAATAGTTTTCTTATTTTTATCATTTATATCTAATAAAATTGTATCTTTGTGGCAAAATTAATCACTATGGAAAAAGAGAATATAATTGAACGCAATTACTATACACAAAAGATATTGCCCTATATCGGTCAGCCGATTATTAAAATACTGACGGGTCAGCGCCGTGTAGGGAAAAGTTGTATTCTTAAGCAGCTTATCTCCTATATACAAAGCACAGATAATGAATCACTTATCATCTATATAAATAAAGAGTTAAAAGAATTTTCAACTTTGCATAATGATGATGATTTATATCAATATATACTCAGTAAAATAGACATCAATAAAAATAATTATGTATTTATCGATGAAATTCAAGAGATAATCAATTTTCAGAATTGTTTACGCAGTTTATTGGCAGAAGAAAAATGCGATATTTACTGTACAGGCAGTAATGCTACAATGTTATCAGGAGAATTGGCAACCCTCTTAGCCGGCAGATATATGGAATTTCATATTCACTCACTATCATACAGTGAATTTCTTATTTTTCACCGGCTGTCGGACAGTGACGAATCTTTACAAAAATATATGCGTATCGGCGGTATGCCTTATCTAATTCATTTTAAGGGAAATGAACAACTATGTGTCGACTATTTACAAAATTTATATTCTACCATTTTACTCAAAGAAGTAATTTCTAAAAAACAAATTCGGAATCCTCAATTTTTGACACAACTTGTAGAATTTATTTCAGACAATGTTGGAAGTTTGTTTTCAGCAAGCAGCATTAGTAAATATTTGAAATCGCAGCGTTTGCAATTGCCTACACAAATGGTGATGGATTATTCTTCAGCTTTGCAACAAGCGTATTTTATTTATAAAGTATTACGCTCTGACATTCAGGGGCTAAAGATTTTTGAGGTGGGCGAAAAGTTCTATTTTGAAGATTTGGGTATTCGTAATGCTATTCGTGGATTTAATCCCTTAGCTGATGTACAGAAATGGATGGAAAATTTAGTTTACTTACAGCTTTTAAGAAAAGGATATTCTGTATATATTGGTAAAAATAACGACTTGGAAATCGATTTTTTAGGACAAAAATTGCAGAATCGTGTATATGTACAAGTTACATATCGTTTAGATAATGAACAGACACGTGAACGCGAGATACGAAGTTTGTTGCAATGTAAAGACAACTTTCTAAAATATATTGTTACTCTTGATAATTTCCGCACAGGAATAACGCCCGAAGGTATTATTATAATTCATTTAAGAGATTTTTTAATGGATAAGATGTAAACATGTTTATAATAAAAAATCGCCTCGCTATTTACCAACCACCGTGTCATACAAGCCGACTTTCGTCTCATCGCCATGCGTGTTGATGCCTGTATATCTCAAACTTGCATCTTCATAACGTTTGAATTTGTAGACAGCATCGTTCATCAGTTCGCTGTTGAAAACATTTAAACTGACCAACAGCTCAAAATCTCTGAGTTGCAAGCCGGTTACTTTTCTAAACAGCTCCGGTTCCAATTGAGTGATTACATCGCGCAGGCAATATTCGCGATAATCAGTAAGATACATAAATACAGGCACCCGCGTTGCAAACTTGATGAGCTTTTCTTGAATACTTTTACGAATGCTCTTATACTGCTTTTCCTCTTCCGTCAGCTCTTTCTTTTCAGCAGGGCTGATGTCGTCACCACGCTCTTTTTTTATTTTCTTTACCGCATTGGATTTGTTGATAATTGTCTCAATATCCTGATTTAACGACCGGTATAATG
>JALNXP010000208.1 GCA_023230285.1 Bacteroidales bacterium
GGGCTGTGGTGTCATCAGTGTCGCAATGTCTCGGAAGTCTTCTTGCGCCGGATACATAGCGGGCTGTTTTGTGCAGAAAAGCAGCACAAGGGATAGAAAGGGGAGTGTTATTATCAGCCGGCAGTATTTCGTAATGCAAATGTACATTATTTTTTGAATTCTGCATAATTTTTGATTTGTTTGCCCGCAGATAATGAATTTATTTGCCCGCAGATTTCGCAAATTAACGCAGAATATAAACATTGTAACAAGCTGTGCAGCAGGTGATTTTGTAGAAACGTGGCAAGCTGCGTCTCTACAAAATCACACCAATAAACGCCTAAACGATTAATTAGGGGGGCGTATTGCAATATGCCCCTATTTTTTCACAACCACTTTTGCAGTTTTTACAGCTGCTCTCTGGTATACTTTGAGAATATATGTTCCGTTTGATAATTGAGAAACATCGACATTGCCGCTGTTGCCATCGCAATCAACGGTGTTTATCAGTTTGCTGTTAAGATTGTATATCTCAACTTTGTCTATCAAAGAATTTGATTTAAGGTTTATGACGTCTTGAGCCGGTATTGGGAATATTTCAAGTGTTTTGTCTTCATAATCTTTGACAGACAGGAACACCGTTATATAATCTTCTTTTATCACATAATCGCTGCCAAATTCGTTGGTAACGGTGAGGCTGACATCAAAGGATCCGGCGGTGTTGTAAATTACAGAAGGATGCTGCTCTGTGCTGGTTGCAGGTTCGCCGCCATCAAATGTCCATTCCCAGCTGACAGGATTTGTCGACAAGTCCGTGAAGTTGATAAGAGCATTTGCGTTGATGTTAACGTTGTCGGCAGTGAAATCTGCGATAGGATAATTTGGCAGATAGACCGTTATATAATCCTGTTTTATCACATAATCGCTGCCAAATTCGTTGGTTACCGTAAGGCTGACATCGAAAGTGCCGGGCGTTTCATAAGTGGTTGTTGGATTTTGTTCATGGCTTATTGCCGGAGTACCGCCGACAAATCGCCATAGCCAACTTGTCGGATTGTTAGTCGACAAATCCGTGAAATTTACGACTTCGTTTTGATAGACATTGACCTTGTCGGCAGTGAAATCCGATACAGGGTAATATGGCACGTATACTGTTATATAATCTTGCTTCATTCTATAATCGCTGCCGAATTGATTGGTGATTGTCAGGCTGACGTTATATGTTCCGGCAGTATTGTAAGTTACTGAAGGATTTTGCTGATTGCTTGTTGCCGGAGTGCCGCCCTCGAATGTCCATTCCCAACTTGTAGGGTTATTTACCGACAAATCGGTAAAGTTCACAACAGAGTTTTCTTTTACGTTGACGTTGTCGGCAGTGAACTCAGCGATGGGATAATACGGCAGATAAACAGTAATATATTCTTCTTTTATCATATAATCGCTGCCAAATTCGTTGGTTATGGTCAAGCTGACGTCATAAACGCCGGCGGTATTGTAAGTTACGGAAGGATTCTGCTGATTGCTTGTTGCCGGAGTGCCGCCCTCGAATGTCCATTCCCAACTTGTAGGGTTATTTACCGACAAATCGGTAAAGTTCACAACAGCATTTTCGTTGATATTGACCCTGTCGGCTTTAAAATTAGCTGTCGGATATGTCGGTCCGACTTGATATTCTATTGCGCCGATGTCTATAGTGCCGACAATGCGTTCATAGCCTAAAAAGTCTACATCAGGCATATCAATATTATCCAATATTATACCTGCATCACGACAAGGCGACTCACTCATAAGCGACCAGTCCGCATCCGGATCATAATAATTTTTTCCATTACCTAAGGTCGGATTTACAAATTGAGCATCAGACGTATAGATACCATTTTCACCGGCAGTACATGAGGGTAAATCAGTAACGCAGTTATTTCCGAAATAATCTACACTATCCGTACCCGAAGCCATGTAAATTTCTTTAAAAAAATCACCGATAAATAATGCAGAATCCGTATAATTTCTAAATGATAAATTGTTAAAAACAGCTCCGTGATAAGAATAGAACTCATATTCGCTCATTCCAAGTACAATTCCATTTGCCCAACCGCCCAAATTAATAGGTTCCCAGTTTTTTGCTATCGTATTATTAAATACATTTGCATAAGATTTTCCATGAAAAATATTTACACCTTCTCCATCATTATTACATATTAAATTATTGCAGACAGTAGCATGCTCACAAGCCAGGCACACAGTAGATGTTCCGTCATTTGCGAAACAAGAATTGCGTGTAACAATAGGAATGCAAGTAGAAGTTTCAGCATAATCGCTGCAAAATATTGCCGATCCCATTTTACTATCTGAATAACCTGCTTCATAATAACATCTTGCAGTGTTGTGTATAAATTCATTTTCATCTATCAAAAGATAGCCTACTATTCCTTTTATTCCTACTCCGCCGCCACGATGAAATGAGGTGTTGTGTAAAAAGTTGCTTTCTTCGATTACAATAGCATCTACATTTTTACAGCCTATTGCAGCGCCAAACACTTGATCATCACCGGTAGCCTGTTTGGTTATGCGGTTATTTTCAAAAGTACAATTTGAGACATGTAGATTACGGTAATAATCTGCATAAACGGCGGCACCGCAATAGTCGCCGTCAGGATTGTCTATACACTTTCCATATTCAAGGCGACAATATTTCAAAGTACTTGCGTCACCGTAATTTTCCGGTTCTCCGCAAAAGTGGAAGCCGCCCCAGCCGCCGGAATACGAATTGTTCTCCGATATAAACCCGGTTGTATCCGCCACGCTGAAGACGATAGTATTCTCAGAAGTTCCGATGGCGTTTACCGTTCCGGCTACATTGATTTTATAATATCCCTGTGCTCTGATATAAGTTCCTGCGGCTATCTCCAACGTAACTCCTTTAATGACAGTAATATCGCCGACAATATTGACAGTATCCGCTGCCCAGACCGTATTTTCCTGAATCGTTCCTGAAACGCTGATATTTTGCGAAACACCGGTAATGCCTAAAGTGGTTAATAAGATTATCCATAATCCTGTTAGTAAAATTTGTCTAAATGTTTTCATAATAATTTGATTTTAAGCTTTATCGTTTTTTATATAGTAAGGTGCATGCACCTTACTATGTCTATTCCATTTATAAAAGTTTTTTAGTTAATAATTAAATAAATGTTTCATTTTAATCTAATGGTTCAACTCCATTGCCTGTATATATAATACTTGCATAAATATATTGGACCCCATGTTCTCTTATATAATAGTCATAAATTAAGGTAGGACCTGTATAATACACATGATACATTATAACATGTTTATTCGGAAAATGTAATTGTCTATAATCTTCGCCTACTGTTTGATAAGCATCAGCTAAACAATTCATAGTTTCAGCATCTATACAAGGGTCGATATTGTAACCACTTGATCCATACAGACAACTATTATAATAAAAAGCATGCCCACAGCCACAATTACTATAATCAAGAGCATTTCCGTTATTAGCAACCCAAGCACTATGATTATTATTAGCATAATAACCACCATTAACTGCCGGAATTCGGTTTATCAACATTCTTTCCAATGTCCATGTGGCACCGCCTGTAATTGCAGGTTCCAAGCCATCGCAAGTTCCATTCCAATTATAATACGAACGCCATTTCCAATCTCTAAATGTATACCATCCTAAAACATCTAAGCCATAATCACGATAGGCATCAGTAGAATATATAGAATGTACTGTTATTTTCATTTGTGAATTTGTTACATTCATAACTTCAAAATAAACATCTGTTAATTGCTTCTGTGATGTCTCTATTAAACGATATTGTATTCGTAAGCTATCAATAATTTGATAATATAATGCTGATATAGTATTCCATTCAACTGTTCCATCAATTACAGGTATGATAATATGCATAGAATCCGTTTCAATATCGCCATAATTTGCGCAAGCATCACCATAAGTAACGTTAAGTGCTGTAGACGTATACCACAAGGCACTGTCTATTTCCATATTTTCTTTACCTGATTTTATTGAAGGATTGTCTTTAATTTGTTTTAAAGTAGCTTTAAATTCGTTAATTCTTTCTACTACTTTTAAATCTGCTTTCATCTGATCTGTTAGTTCCACATCATTTTTATTATTTGTCGTTTCTATTTCTTTTTTATCACAAGAAATGAAGAAAATTGCTATAATTATAGCTATAACAACTGTGTAAATTTTAAAATTCATATCAAAAGTTTTTTAGTTAATAATTTACTTAATATTTGCCCAACGTATAGTTTTATTTTCATATCTTTGCACCGCAAAGATATGAAAAATGGTTGACATACCATAAACAGTTGTACAACTATTTCATAAAGATTATTTCATCTTTGCCTTCAGAGGTGTCGCAATGCAGAAAACGCTTTGTATTTGAAATTGTTGCCGTTTTCTGTATGATACCTTGGTTGTCATCGTCTCTGCAAATGGCGGCATGCTTACTATTGCAGAGACTCTAATAAAGGTATTTTAAATTTCCTTTCATAATTTTAAACAGTTGCTTTATAAATTTATTCGGTATTTCCATGCTTTTGAGTTTTATTGTACAGAAAAGTTAGCATTATAAATGTCGCCGTTGCTTAACGTTATAGTTAAGATATAATTTCCGGTATTTGCAATGTACAGTTGCACATTCCCGGG
>JALNXP010000209.1 GCA_023230285.1 Bacteroidales bacterium
GGAGTACCATCTATCGGCTTCTCTTTGCTGTCACATTCACATTCAGCAGACATGAGCAATCTTTCCACTTATATTGAACACATAATTCAAGTTGCGCTTGATAACCCGATACCGCCCGACTGTTGTTGGAACGTTAACATTCCTTATCAGCCTGAAAATGGCATTAAAGGCATCAAAATATGTCCGATGTCTAAAGGTTCGTGGTGCGATAATTATGAAACACGCATAAGTCCGACCAACAAACCTTACTATTGGATTTACGGAGAATATATAGACAGATATCCAAAACTTGAGTCCGACCAAGCGGCACTTTCTGAAGGTTATATATCAATAGTTCCTATAAATATTGATATTACAGATTATCAAGAATTATCTAATCTTAAGCAATTATTCACAACAGATTAAGATTTATGAAATACTACATAATAGCGGGCGAAGTTTCCGGAGATATTCATGGAGCCAATTTAGTACGCGAGATAAAAGGATTTGACAATAATTCGGAATTTAGAGCGTGGGGAGGAGCTAACCTCAAGAAAGAGGGAGCATCTATTGTGAAAGATGTCAACGAAATGTCTTTCATGGGATTTGTGGAAATATTAGGAAGTATTGTCAAAATAGCCAAGCTATTACGATTATGCAAGAGCGATATTCTAAAATACAAGCCGGATGTTGTGATACTCATTGATTATCCGGGATTTAATTTAAAGATAGCTAAATTTGCCAAGCGACATAACTTTAAAGTCATTTACTATATATCTCCGCAAATTTGGGCATGGCATAAATCGAGGATTCATAAAGTAAAAAGATACGTGGACCTTATGATACCTATTTTGCCTTTTGAGAAAGATTTTTATGAAAAACACGGTGTCACAGTTTCATATTTTGGGCATCCGCTGATAGATGAGCTAAGTAAGTATCAACATCTTGAAACAAAAGGAACAAAAGACCACATAGCACTTTTGCCGGGGTCCAGAAAATCCGAGATTTCCAAGATGCTGCCGGTATTTTGTGAAACAGCACGTTTATTTCCTGACGAAAAATTTGTAGTTGCAAGTATGTCTATACATACGGTTTCTTATTACGAAAATCTCATCAGAAACAAGCCGGACAACTTATCCGTAGTCGTTGACCAGACATATCAAGCTTTAGCTAATGCAAAAGCAGCCTTAGTAACATCCGGGACGGCAACATTAGAGACAGCAATATTCCGCGTGCCTCAAGTAGTATGCTACAAAACCAATTTCATCTCTTATCTGTTAGCCAAGCAACTGACGAAAGTAAGATATATTTCTTTAGTAAACCTGATATTAAACCGTCAGTTGATTATAGAACTAATTCAAAATCACTGCAATAAGAATTATATAGCCACAGAATTAAAACGTCTTATCGAAGATAAAGAATACAGAGCTATAATAGAAAAAGGTTATGAAGAGTTAAGCGGCATGCTTAACAATGCCGGAGCATCTAAACGCGCCGCTGAAGCTGTCGTGAATTTCGTCCTTGCGAGGTAACTTCGGTATTTTTTGTTATCATTTTTCTCATTTTATTATCTTCAAGAAATTTTTTGCGTTTAGCTAATCCAATTGCTGCATTTATTTCAAAACCGATAATCAGGGCTATCGAATAAGTCTTCAGCAATATCATAAAAATTATCATAGCAGCCAAAGAGCCGTAAAAATAGTTGTAATTACTGAAGTTGACGATATAAATTTTAAACAAAAAAGTTGCAATACCTATAATAAACACCGCCACAAAAGCCCCCGGCGACCATAATTTGAAAGTTTTCCGTTCTCCGCCGGGCGAATAATAATAAATGAACGATATTGCTGTAATAGCAAAGAAGATTAGGAGTACCAACTTAAACAATTGGAAAAATCTTATCATCAGAACACTCCAAATGCCACTATCGTAACCGATAAATTTATGAATAAAAATATCTTGAGACGTGATAAGTATTATAATTATCACCAAAAACACGAATAGAACTACAGCAAACAACAAAGATATTATTCTGACAACCCACCACGGTCTGTCTAATACCGGCTGATATGAATTATTCAATGATTTCATCATAGTACTGATACCCTTAGAAACGAAGATAAAAAGCACTAAAAAAGAAATTGACATCAATCCTATTCTCTGCTCTGTAAAAAAAGATTCTACGGTTGTCATTAAATATTCACTTATTTCGACAGAAAAAATGCTAAATACAGAGTTCATTATAACTTTTTCATCAAAAGGGAGATAAGGCACTAATGTTGCCAATGCGAGTATTAAAGGGAATATTGCTATAAAAAATTGAAAAGCTATCGCCGAAGCGCGTGAATCTAAAAAACCGTAGTGCATTCCATTGACAAAATTTTCCAAAATATCATAATACCGCGCTCCCTGCCCCCATTTTGGATAACGCGACTTCGCCTTTTCTAAATAATTATGTAAACATTTCTTTTGTAAAAGGCTACTCCATAAATCTATTTTCTGCTTCATCTTTTCTATTATAATTGCAAAAATAATATTTTTATTTTAATCTGTATTTTTTAGAAGACAGATAATAAATTATCTTTGCAAAAAATTTTTATTTTTAATGAAGATATTATTTTTACTTTGCGGCAAAACATCGGAAGCGTGGGTATCTAAAGGCATGGACATTTACGCCGGAAGAATTAAAAATTATGTCCAATATAATGAAAAGGTTCTACCCGACTTAAAGAATACTTCTAAAATATCATCAGGAGAAATCAAAATTAAAGAGGGTAAACTCATATTATCTGAAATAGAACAGACTGATTTTGTTGTACTTTTAGATGAAAACGGCACGACATACAATTCTATATCCTTTGCAGCAGAATTACAAAAAATAATGAATACAGGTGTCAAACGAATAATCTTTGTCATAGGCGGGCCTTACGGTTTTTCACCGGATGTTTATGCTCGCGCAAACACTAAAATTTCACTATCTAAAATGACTTTTTCGCACCAGATAGTAAGAGTAATTTTCCTTGAACAACTTTATCGTGCATTCACTATATTAAACAACGAACCTTATCATCATCAATAAATCATGAATTACGTAGAAGTTGACAATTTATATAAATCTTTTGCCGAAAAGATTCTTTTTGAAGATATTTCTTTCAAAATAGAACAAGGTGATAAAATAGCTTTGATTGCAAAAAACGGCTCTGGTAAGACGACTTTAATAAACATAATTCTTGGAAATGAGTTACCTGATGCAGGTAAGGTTCAACTTCGAGACGACATTCACATCAATTTTTTACGACAAGACTCCGAATTAAATCAGGAGCAAACTGTATTTGAGACCATTTTTGAATCAGAAAATGAATTTATCCGTTGCATAAGACATTATAATGAATGTGTAATTCTTTCGCAAGCTCAGCATACTCAAGAGAATATCAACAATTTAGAGCATGCCATAACCTTGATGGACAGCCATAACGCATGGAATTATGAAAGTAAAATCAAGGAAATACTGCAAATTTTTGAAATTCCCGACCTTGATGAAAAGATTTCACACTTATCCGGCGGACAGCAGAAACGTCTTTGTCTTGCTAAGGTTTTGATTGACAAATGCGACATGCTATTTCTTGATGAGCCGACTAATCATTTAGACATCAACATGATAGAATGGCTCGAAAACTATTTGGTGAAAGAAAAAGTAACATTTTTCTTAATTTCTCACGACAGATATTTTATAGACAACGTTTGTAATGTAGTTTTTGAGCTTGACAATCATCAACTTTACAAATATAAAAGCTCTATTGGCGCTACCGATGAAAGTCCGGACCATTTTTCAAGCCCTGACACTAAAAAAGTGTACAAGCCTAAAGGTGCTTACAGCAACTTCCTGATAAAGAAGGCTGAGCGAGAAGAAATGGACATAAAATCCATAGAAAGAGCAAGAAGCAGATACAGAGTTGAACTCGAATGGATGCGCCGACAACCGCAAGCACGACAGCATAAATCTAAAAAACGTATCGAAACATTTTACGACATCGAAAAAACAGCCAAACAGACAATCAAAAATGAAAACTACAATTTCAATGTTCAGGCATCGCGGCTTGGTAAAAAGATTATGGAAATCAGCAACTTATCGAAAACTTTTGGCGATAAAAAGATAATTTCAAATCTCACATACACTTTTATCAAAAACGACCGTATCGGGATAGTCGGCAAAAACGGCATTGGGAAGTCCACTTTTTTTAATTTGTTAACCGGAAATCTTGCTCCGGACTCAGGACAGATAGTCACAGGAAGCACTGTACAAATAGGTTATTTCGGGCAAAAAGGCTTATTGTTCAATGACGACAAAAAGATCATCGACATTGTCAAAGAATATACGGAAGTTGTAAATATAGACAGTCGTGAAATAGGTGCATCGCAATTTCTAACGTGGTTTAACTTTCCGCCGGCGGTACAGCACAACACATTCGGAAAGCTCAGCGGCGGAGAGAAACGCCGGCTTTATCTTCTGCTGATACTACTTCGCAGTCCGAACTTCTTAATTTTGGACGAGCCTACAAACGACCTTGACATCCAGACACTTAACTTATTAGAAGAATTTCTTGCGACCTACGAAGGTGTTATTTTGGTTGCCTCACACGACAGGCTTTTTCTCGACAAACTATCTGACCACACCTTTGCCTTCGAAGGTAAC
>JALNXP010000210.1 GCA_023230285.1 Bacteroidales bacterium
ATCAACGAAAGACAACGCCTTGCTGTATGGAGTCGCATGTTTGTATGCATCGCATGTTTATGGCATTGGTAGCCAATAATTTAGCGACATATTAGCAGCGTACCGTTTGGTACGCTATAGGTATTCCGATTTAATACGTTCCGGATGTTCGAAAATATATTTTACATCAAACACAAAAACATACTCGTTAACAATATCCTTTATCTGAATAGGTAACATTAATTTTATCTGACCTAAATGTACTATATCAGATATAATAGGATAAGTTTGGTATATAGTGTCTATAATCCATTCTTTTTTGTCATCATCATAACTGACATTTGAAATTGGTACAGCAACATCATCTATTTTAGCCCCTTTTATGATGGTGATCGGAAGTTGATATTTTTCTATATCTATATATTTTGTTCCTATATGTGTTATTTTTGAAGTATTACCATTGAAATTTACAAACGCCGCATCGTTAAAAATTACTTTAATAGAATTATCGCTTATATTTTCAAGTCTATACTGAAATTTAGTTGATAAAGCGTATATTGTAATATTAATATTCTCATCACTGTATATATATCTTGTAATATCATCTTCTTGCTTTTCAATGATTTTTGTTTCTCCATATTGTTCAGATGGATTTAGAGGCTTCTCTACGGTGGAAAGGATGGAAATATATGCTCCTGCCAAGTCATCTTTGAAGCAATCTTCTTGAGATGATTTTGCCGGAACATCTTTTGTTTTACCTGTGACTGAATTTTTTACTTTATAATAAGTTCCAACATGCCAATAGTTCCATGCCGTAGTTACATCTATTACCTTATATGTGGCTTTTACCAAATTATGTGTGTATACAGTTCCTAATGCGTTACAATATTCTTTGGCTTTGTCAATAGGAAATTGGTAAATGGTGCCGTCTTCTTTATTTGTTATCTCAAAGAAAGGCACGGGATACTTGTTGCTTTCATCGTAAGACTCAGCCATTATCATATCCGTGATTTCATATATGCCGTTAAAGACAGTTCCTACACTTGCTCGTTTTACTTCGTCAAATTTATCTTTTAATAAAAGCGGAATACTTGATTTATCGTCTATATAAAACGTGGTTTTTTGGTAAAGAGCAATTGGCTGATAAGAAGTATAATCGGCTTCGTTTTTAACAATCATCTTGACCTTTTTTCTCGTTTCGACTTCCTGCAATACAAAAGTCATACATAGGTCGTAACCTTTAATTTTTTTGATAGTGTAAGGAACATTGTATTTTCCTTTAAAATAATTTTTATCATAATAGCCGGCACCTTGAGTTTCAGGTAGATACACTACCGTTTGTCCTAAATAGGCATCTCGATATAGTTTAACCTTTTCAAAATGTTGAATGCCAAATTTTCCGAAATGCGCCTTGGGATAATCTTCTGCAAAAGCAGAAATTAACATCGAAAGACTACATACTAATAGTACAAAAATCTTTTTCATAATAATACTTGTTTAAATTTCATTGCAAAGTACGCACCTCACTTTGACAGTTTATGTCAATTTAAAAAAAAATATTTTTTTTATCCATTATTCATTGTTCATTGTTCATTATCCATTATCCATTGTTCATTATCCATTATCCATTATTCATTATCCATTATCCATTATTCATTATCCATTATCCATTGTCTTGTAAGACGATGCAAAGTTGGCAAAAAAAATTATCGGATACGAACAAAAGATATTATCGAATGGAAAATTTATTTGTTTATAGATATGCGACCCCTGCGGCATCATGTCAGGAAATTTATAAACTGATAAGGCAAACCCAAAATTGTTGCAAAGCAACAATGCAGACCCGCCTTGGCTGATGTGGTTTTGATGCAGCGGAAGACTTTTTTGTTACTTAAGTAACAAAAGAAAAAACTCCAACTCTTTATTGTACTTTCGCAATGCCAATGAATCTACGCTTTTTTTTTCTATATTCCAAATTTAAAAAACATAATAATTGAAATATTAATTTATTAT
The DNA here is from genome assembly GCA_023230285.1 of Bacteroidales bacterium. Lineage (GTDB taxonomy): Bacteria > Bacteroidota > Bacteroidia > Bacteroidales > BM520 > RGIG7150. Next base: position 1,993 of record JALNXP010000210.1, read on the forward strand.
ATTTGCAAATTGTTTATTTTATTAAAAAAACATGAACGAAATTATTAAAATTACAGATTCTGTGTCTTGGATAGGTATCCTTGACCATGATATTAAAACTTTTGATGTGGTTATGACCACTGATTATGGAACAACATATAATTCATACTTTATCAACGCTCAGAAAAAAGCAATAATAGAAACTTCCAAACTTAAATTTTGGGATACCTATAAGGCAAAAATCTTATCTGTTGTTGACCCGAAAGCCATTGACTATATTATTTTGGATCACACGGAACCTGACCATTCCGGTAATGTGGCAAATCTTTTGTCTATTGCTCCGAATGCTAAAATAGTTGGCAGTGCAAATGCTGTCAGATATTTAAAAGATATGTTCGATATTGATTTTGAGTATATTATAGTTAAAGATAATGATGTGTTAGATTTGGGAGATAAAACTTTGAGATTTTTCAGCGTTCCAAACCTGCATTGGCCAGATTCAATTTATACTTATCTCGAAGAAGATAAACTTTTGTTTACTTGTGATTCTTTTGGTGCTCACTTTTGTAATGATAAGATGTTTGATGACCTTGTTGGTGATTATAGTGATGCGTTTAAGTATTATTTTGATGTTATTTTGAAACCTTACAGTGCTTTTTTGTTGAAGGCTATCGACAAAATAAAAGACCTTGACATAGCAACTATTTGTACAGGGCATGGACCTATCATCAGAAAAAATGTAGATGGAATTATAGCTTTGACTAAAGAATATTGTCAAAAATACTTGAGTACTCCGCAAAGTAATTATGTGTTTATGCCATACGTTTCGGCTTATCATAAAACCGGTGACATAGCTAATTATGTTGCTCAAGGTATCAAGGAAGCCGGCGATTTTGAAGTTGAAACTCTTGATATAGAAAATGTCGGATTAGATGTTATCAGTGAGAAATTAACAAGAGCTAAAGCTGTTTTAGTAGGCTCGCCGACAATAAATCAAAATATATTGTTGCCTGTATATCAGCTATTTGCTCTGATTAACCCAATACGTGACAGACTTAAACTTTGTGCCGGCTTCGGCTCTTACGGCTGGAGTGGCGAAAGTAGATATATAATCGAAAGCAATCTTAAAAATTTAAAATTGGATTATTTTGAGCAAGGTATGTTCTTGAAATTTTCTGTTTTAGAAAATCGTAAAGCCGAATGTGTAGCTTTTGGTAAAGCTTTTGGCGAAAAATTATTGACGTGTAATAGTAAATAAATAAACAGATGAAATTATTATTTTCTAAACCTGTAACTAAATTTTTTCTGTTCTGCTGTATCGGAATGATTGTACATTCGTGTATGCCGGCGTTTCTGAAACCGGCAAAACAGTTTGTGCTTAATAGCGACTCAATTGCCGTTATGGTTATCCCTGCTGACAATATTTTATATACAAATATTAAAACAGACCTTATAGAAGGTTATGACTCGTTGTCGGCTGAACAGAAATTAGTTGCAATGAAAGAGCAAAGTCTGTTACTTAGCCAATTGACAGATTCAATTATTTATGTGTCTTTTGTCAATAAATATATTTATTATCTTACTCAGACATCTCTGAAAGTTTATACTCCGGAGTATGATTATCTGTTTGAAAGTAATAAGAAAAAAAGTGTTGTTAAGTTGGCTCAAATAGAATGTGAAGAGTATTTTGACAAAGTAAGAGATGAGGACGTGATAAATGATGCGTATTTAGTATATAACGATGCTTATGTCAATGCTTTTGCTTTTAATTTGTGGGTAGAGTGTACCTCACCTTATAATGATACTGCCACTGTACTCTTCGCTAATAATAGAATTACCGATAAACATTACGGCTGGTTCGAACAAGATTGGAACGGAAATGTTCTTTATTATGAAAATAATGTAGAACTTGATTTACAGCGTGTTGAGAATTTTTTGAATAAACTTGCCGAACGTTACGCTAATTATACATTTGATTATCTCTTGAATAATTATATTAATTCTACTATGGCAACTCCCGAAATACCGGATTCTTCTTCTCTGCATTTTGATATTCAGAGCGGAAAATTCTATTATGTAGATGATAATTATAAATTTATAAAACTGTAACTGACATAAAATGAATACATTGCTGTTAATACTTTCTTTACTTCCTATTTTTGTCATACTATTATATATATATCGGAAAGATAAATATCAGAAGGAGCCGCTCAGGTTGTTGCTAAAATGTTTGCTGTTTGGCGCAATAGCAGCATTCGCAATAATGTCACTGCCAATACCTAATAATTTTCATACTTCAAGTATGATAGCTAATTCTTTTTTACAGGCTTTTTTAAGTGCTGCTATTCCGGAAGAATTTGTTAAATACCTTTTTCTGTATATCCTTATCTGGTACAATAAAAATTTTGATGAATATTTTGATGGAATTGTTTATGCAACATTTATTTCTTTAGGATTTGCCGGCATCGAAAATATTATGTACGTGTTTTCGGCTGAAGGTTTTGCTCAATCATTATATGTCAGTTTTACGCGTGCAATTATTTCTGTTCCCGCACATTTTTTGTTTGCCGTCTCTATGGGATATTATTTTTCATTAGCTAAGTTTAACCCGTCAAAGCGAGCTAAATATTTGTGGCTTAGCTTTTTAACAGCTGTATTGCTGCACGGCACATTCGATTTTATTCTGTTTTTG
>JALNXP010000211.1 GCA_023230285.1 Bacteroidales bacterium
ACTGTGAGGTTGAAGTCGCGGTATAGACAGTTGTCGCCGACAGCGAAAAAAGGAGAGTTGTAGCCCAGAGTGCCTGCTTGGTCGATAGGCGTATTTGCGTCTACAGCTTCTTTTTTGATGTCATATATTATGGTGAAGTCTGCTTCTATTGACATGCCGTATTTTCCGCCTATCTTTGTTTGTTTGGGAATAGAGTAGATGACATTACCTTTTAAAGACATTTCGCCGTTAAGCTGAGTTGCATAAGGATAGAGCGAAGCAAGGCTGTAATGGTGTTGTTTGCTCATAGGAGGAACAAAATTAATATCGAGTGCATTGTCATTAGTATTCATGGTCGATTTGAAACTCATGTTGTCAACACGTTTGGCAGCAACAGTTACGCCAAAGCCTTTTTGAGAGTAAGAGGCGGTAAGGTAGAGAGCCTGTCCCGGACGATAGATGTAGTTGTTGTAAGAAGAAGGGTTGTTGATTTTATAAGCGTATTCGGCATATAAACCGAAGCCACCGTGAGCTATGTTGATTCTGCCGGCAGTGGTGGCTACGTTTTCCGGTAAATTTAAACTGTATAAGCTGTCGTTCAACATTATGGTCTTGTTCAGCCCTGTTTCGTGTTTTGAAACGAAACTGCCTCCTAAGGTGATTTGTGTTTTGGCTTTCAAGTCGAAAATGTCGTTTAAATTGAAGTCGCCGTCTGCGCCGCTGACAAGACCTCTGTCATAATTCAACCAATTGATTTCATTATTCCAAAACCATCTTTGATAGCCGCTTAAGCCGGTGATTTTGATGCCTTTATATGGCATGATGACCAATTTCCCGCCTCTGATGGCATTGTCATAGCCGAGATTCCATTCCTGATAAGCTCTTAATGCTAATCCGCTGCCGAATTGTTCATAGAAATCCCCGATGGTGACATCTATATATTTGTTGGCATAAGCTGCATAGAAGTATGGGATACCTACGCCTTTCGCTTTTGAATCAAAGCCGTTGAGTTGGGGAGTGTAGGCTTCAAAACGCATGCCGGCTCTGAAATTGTTGAGAGAATAATTCAATTCGCCGTAAGTGTTCATGCCAAACACTTTGCCGTTTAAGGTGGAATCCGTGATGCCCATGCCCTTGTCTGCAAGATAATATTGCGCATCAGATTGTAAACTGCCGCTGACAGAAGATGTATTTGTGTTTTGAGCCTGCATGCTTATTGCTGCAAACAATAATATCACTATTGAGGTAAAGATATATCTCATAAAATTATAATTTAATAAGAAAAATAAATAGAACTATTTGGATTTAGCAGCTTGTTTGACAGCTTCGAAGAGTTCGTTTTCTGCTCCGTCAAAATAAGAGGTGTGCTGCCATACAACTTCCCCTTTGCCGTTTAAAACAAAAGTATGCGGTATGTTACCAACATTCATGGCTCTTTTAAAATCTTGATTGGCATCTAATAACAATTCATATTCCCAACCTTTGGAATTTGCAAACGACTTGACATTGGCATTCCTTTGAGCATCATCAATAGAAACAGCATATAAAATTACACCGGTTTCGTCTTGCCAATCTTCGTAAACATCATTAATTGCATTTAATTCTTTGATGCAGTTTTTGCACCATAAAGCCCAAAAACTTATGATGATGGGGTGTCCTGCGTTTTCACCGGAACATATATCTGAGGCGTTAAATGTTTTGCCGTCAATAGTTTTAATGTTTACCGAAGGTAACGTTTTAACCATCTCAACTTGTGCGTTGACTGTCAGTGAGATACAAAAAATAGCAGCTAAAGCAAAAAAAATCTTTTTCATGTTTTATCGAATTTAGTTAATTACTTTCAATATGTTATACCTTTATTATATTATATATTATTGTCGTTGTCGCCGGCATGCAATAATCACACCAACTTCAATTTGCAAAGATAATTCTTATTTTAAAATTTCAGGTTTATAAATTGTTAAGTATTGATAAACCGTAGATTCATTAGCATTGCGAAAATACAATAAAGAGTTCTTCTTTTACTTTTTTATGATTAGAAAAGTAACAAAAAAGTCTTCCGCTGCGTCAAAACCACATCAGCCAAGGCAGGTCTGCATTGTTGCTTTGCAACAATTTCGGGTTTGCCTTATCAGTTTATAAATCCTCTGACATGACCCCGAAGGGGTCGCATGTTTGTATGGGTCGCTTGTTTGTTATTGATAGTAGATACAATTAAGCCCAACGTTTTAAAACATTGGGCTTAACTGACTTTTGCCGTAAATATAACAAAATTATTATCTTGCAATTACCACTTTTTGGCGTGCAATGATGTCATCATTAGAAATAATATTGAAATAATAAATGCCGGCTTTTAATGATGTAGTGCTGACGTAATCTTGGTTGTCGACTTTCATCATCAATTGTCCGAGATTGTTATAAACTAATATAGAAGAGATATTTTCTCCTTTAACATAAACTATGTCGTTTGCAGGATTTGGATAGATGGTGTAGCTGTTGCTGATTTCATCTATACCGACTTCGACATCAATATCGACACAGGACTGATTAGATTCGCAATCTGTATATACAGCTGTTACACATGCGGCTATTGTTGTCGGGTCGTTTCCTGTAATTTCGTAATTGAAATTATAAGAAGTTTCAGCAGTATTTCCAATTAATTCGTTAGCGACAAAGATATTGTAGCTTTCCGGTGTCATTGCAGCAGGAGCGTTCCACGTTAAAGACAGTGTTGCTGTATAGTCGTTGCCATTTTTGCCGAATACTTGTTCTCCTGTAAGATTTTCAACGGGGTCGCAGTCTGCAGAGCTGCCTTCGATGGTTTTAAGAACTTTTACTGAAGTTTGTTCATCGTTGTATAAAGCATATACTTGTGCGATAAGCAAACCTCCGGCGAAATCCATATTATATGACAGGGTAGTGTTGCTGATTATTTCAGCATCGGCACCGTTAACAATAACTCCATAAGAAGTGACATAATTGTTAGGAGCTTCCCAGCTTAAGGTAGCGGTATTGTTGCCATTGTCAGCGAGAGTTACATTAGCAGGAGCATCAGGATGATTTTCGGTATATTCATACATAAAGTGGCTGTTGAATATTTCTTTTGAAGTATAGTTTTGCAACCAAACGGAAACTTCGAGGTCGTCAAGTTCTTCTACATAAGTTGTAGACATATCGTAAGAGTATTCGAGAGCTGCGTATTCTCCGGCACCAATATTGACAACGGTACCAGCGGCATCCGGCAGCATTTTCATCATAATATGGTGGAAAGAAGTTTCGCCGTTACCACCGACATTTTGAGTTGTTGTTTTTTCGTTAACGGATATGTATACGACAACATTTTCCATTGCTACATAAGACATAACGTCAGCTTTCACGGTTATTGTTGAACCATTTAAAGAGAAAGAGCCTCTTATGTCGGCGAAAGCAGGTGTTTCATATTGTTGAGTAAGAGCATTTTGAGATACGGCAGCATAACCTTGGTCATTACCGCCCAAAAATGTCTGAGGAACAGCCGATACTCCATAATAACTACGTCTGACACCACCTTCAGCAGTATAATAAGGGTCGCCGGAACCAGGCCAGCTCATAGGATATTTGGTGTATGTGTATTTTCCGGGGTTATTGTTCGTTAAAGTTAACATTGCTTGATTTACAGCTACACATGGTCCGCAGGTTGAACTGGAGAAGTGTTCTATCATAGGTATGTTTTGCGTTGCTCCAAACGCTACACCGATGGTCATATCGGCAGCGTTGTTGCCGGGAACATCATCTTCTACACCGTTGACAAGTACAATGTTGATGTCAACATTGTATGACCCCGGTATTAAATTTTGAGGAACTGCAAATTCCAATGTTGAAGATGCTAATGAGGCAATGTTTACGTTGAAAGTTTCGGTTACAGCCGGTTTACCGGAAAACTGATAAGTGGCTTCTATTGAAGTAACAGCAGTCATGCCGTAATTAAATATGCTGAAATTTACATCAACATCTCCGGCACTTATCAATGAATTCATGTTGATACTTGTAATGCCAAGGTCTAACTCATCTTGTGTGAAGACTGAAATGTCATCAAAGTACCAGTTGTCGATGTTATAGCTGTTGCCTTGATAATAAACGCAGAAGCGTACATTGGAGTTGCCCATGTCGGCAGTAGAAATGTTTTGAGTTACAACATATTGTCCGTCAGCACTGTAAGATTGGCTCCATCCAATATTCCATGTAGTACCGTCATCAGAAGAAGTAGCAATGCCAAGTGTATGTGAACCGGAATAATTGTCAAAGCAATGTTTAAACATAAACACAACACTTGTGACACCTGTTAAATCGACACTTGGAGACATCAGACGTGAGATGCCGTTGAATGATGGATTGTAATATAATTTCATCTCGTTAGGACTGCCACCTGCATTAGCAGAAGCTGATACAGACCAGTTTGAAGTTCCTAAGCCGATTATAGACCATCCGGTCGGCATTGCGGAACCATCGAAAGTCTCTGAAATAATGCTTGCACGCTCTTGTGCATTCATTGATAATGCAATGATTACAGCACTAATAAACAGTAAAAATCTTTTCATAAGTATATAATGGTCTCCTTTTTTAGGACAACAAAATTAAAAATTTAACGTATAAATAATTAAAAGTTGTCTTATGGAAAGAAGTTCAAGAAAAAAGTTTAG
>JALNXP010000212.1 GCA_023230285.1 Bacteroidales bacterium
GGATATCTGTAAAGATTATATAAAATGGAGTATGGACAAGTTCGCTAATGAAGAACGTGATAAATATGGATATAATAATGCAATTGTAGTTAATTATTTTTTCCATAAATGGGGACACCAATTTATATATGATGAAGAAATATTGAAAAAGACTATGTTGGAAGCCGGTTTTAAACAGCCTGTGAAAATGTCTATACACTATTCAAATGATCCGGCACTTAATCAAATAGAAAATCACCATATTGCAGTCGGCTCTGATGAAATGATTACTTTTGAAACACTTGTTGTCGAGGCTGTAAAATAATATTTTCTGTTGTAGTGAAGAAGATGCCTAAAATATCTGTTGTAGTTCCTGTTTATAATGTGGAAAATTACATTGAACGTTGTGTCAGAACATTGTTTGAACAGACAATGAATGATGATGTGGAATATGTTTTTGTAAATGACGGGTCTACAGATAACAGCATAAATATCCTATCTAAATTAATTGAAGAATACTCTTCCTTAAAAAAACAAATTCAAATTATTCATCACCCATGCAATATGTCGTTGGGTTCTGCTCGCAAAACAGGTATATTGGCTGCTCATGGCGATTACATATTTAATTATGATAGCGGTGATTGGATTGATAAGGATTTTTTGAAAATTATGTATTCCAAAGCTATCGCTACCAATGCCGATGTCGTCTGGTGTGATTATTATATGGGGAAAAAAGATGGAAATTATGCGTTGAGAAATACTTATTGTAACCAAAATAAAAAAGATACGCTCAATGCTATCATTGGATATACTTGCAAACAAGGTTTGTATGTCTGGAATAAACTTATTAGACGCTCATTATTTTGCAACGAAAAATTTGTGTTTTCCGATAATATTAATTTAACGGAAGACCATGTCATGACTTTTCAATGTTTCCTTTATGCAAACATTACCGCACACGTTGATAAAGCACTATACTATTATTATTTTAGAAATGAAGCATTAAGCAAACTTGATGATTATGATATGCTTCCACAACAATGCAAAGATGTTATTAATGTTAATGATATTATTTTTGATATTATAGCTACTGCAAATATTTATGATGCCGACTGTAAAAATGCTGTCAATGTCAGAAAATTATATACTAAAAGACTTATCCTTTCTCGCTGTCATACAACTAAATGCCAATGGTATAACCTTTATCCGGAATTAAAAATAGATTTTTTTAAAAAGCCGTTTCAAATTCGCACAAAATTAGGGCTATGGGGCGTTCAACATAAAATGCCGTGGATGTTTGATGTGTATCTTTGGTCTCAAAAAATAAAAGAAAAATATAGTATACGCAGATTATTAATAAGGTAAATATTGATTTTTAAGAGCGTGCTAAAGTTGTTGTTGCGTGATTGTCAAGTATTTTGCACACAAAAAATCATAAAACAAAAATTTTTTTTAAAAAATTAACCTATTTGCTTGTTTCTTAAGAAAAAACCAAATAACTTTGAAGGCTCAAAGTATAAAAGAGTTTTTTAAGACATTATTAATATTTGTGTTACTAAATTTTAAAGTTATGAAGAGATTTTTATTGTTTTTGACCATGATTTGTGCTGTGCTGTTTGTACAGGCACAAGTCACTTCTGTAGATAAAAAGACTACAGAAACAAATGTTCAAGCAGAAGACATTGGAAAAATGCTTGCCGAGAAGTTAAATAAAGAGTCGGCAGATGTTGCTTCTGTGAATTATCCTCAAGAGATGGTTGCTGACAGCTACGGACTCGCTCCGGCAGGAAATTATGTGGCTCAAAATGTCAGCGGACTTAAAGGTCCGGCATCTGAAGCATTGATAGTCTTTGACATGGCGATCAACCATTTTACGCTGAATAATCCTGCCGGTGCCACAGCTTATGGTACCTCTAATTCGGAATTTTTGAACAGTGCCGAATATTATGCCGGCACGTATTATTTTGCTACTTCTACCAGCGGACAGTTCGGTACTATCAACCCTACTAACGGCGCTGTTACCGTAATTTCAACAGGCAATCCTTATGGCGGCATTGCTTACAATCCTGTAGATGGATTAATGTACGGTCTTTCTCTTGGCTCAAACGCAACATTATACACTATTGATATTACATCAGGTGCTTCAACACAAGTTGTAGTTTGCTCTTCTGCCAACTTCTTGCTCGGCATGACCATTACCAATGATGGACATTTTCTTGTTATAGATGCCGAAATAGACGGTATCAGCGAACTTAATCCGACAACAGGTAGTTTGACAACTCTGTTTACTTCAGGTTTTATTGTTAACTATGGTCAAGATATGGCTATGGACCGTGAAACCAATACTCCGTATTGGGCTGCTTATAATAACAGCGGTGGCGGTCCACAATTGTATCAGATAAATTATGCTAACGCTACATCAACATTGATAGGTGCTTTTTCAGCTCAGGCAAGCGGCTTCGCTGTAATGACAGAAGCTAATCCTGATTTGGCAGCTGCTCCGACTAACTTTGTCGTTACGCCGGACCCCGACCAAAATCTGTCGGCTTCTCTGTCGTGGACTAACCCTTCTACTACAATAGGTGGTACCGCTTTGTCAAGCATCTCTTCAGTTGTACTTAAAAGAAACGGTACAACCATACAGGAGTTTACTTCTCCAACAGTAGGCGGCAATATGACTTTTGAAGACGTTACAGTACCCGTAGCCGGCACTTATGCTTATGCTGTATATGCAGTGACTTCGGAAGGTAATGGAGCACAGGCTGCTGCAAGCGTAATTATCGGCGGCATCTTCTTTATGCCCACTACAGGCACACAAACAATAGCTGCTTGTTCCGGCGTTATCTATGACTCCGGCGGTCCTGACGGCAACTACTCAAGTAATGAAAACGGTATACTCATCATCGAGCCTAATGGTACCGAACTCGGCGTACAGCTTAGCGGCACTTTTGCAGGTATAGAAACTAATTACGACAAACTATATATCTATGACGGCGCAGGTATCGAAGGTGAACTGCTCGGCACTTATTCAAATTCTTCCGGCGGTGATATCCCTTTGACATCTTCTACACTCGGACCTTTGACATTACATTTTACTTCAGACGGTAGCGTTGTTAAAGCAGGCTTCGAATTGACAATATCCTGCCAGACCATCAACACAGGCTGTCTACCACCGGCAAATCTGGCTGTCTCAAATGTTACTAATGAGTCTGTAGAACTCACTTGGTTTGTCTACGGTGAACAAAATATGTGGAATATAGAATATGGTCCGATGGGCTTTACCCAAGGTTCCGGAACTGTTGTGTCTGCAAGTACTAACCCTTATACTCTTACAGGTCTTGAAGCTGCTACCGCTTACGATTGGTACATACAAGCCAATTGCGGTGAAGCAGGTACAAGCTCGTGGTCAGGTCCCGGCGCTTTTATAACCGCCGTGGCTTGCCCCGAAGGATTTAACTCCGTAGCTCCACAAGTAGGAACAGGTAATGACGAAACTTATTATATACCCGTAAATACATTCTATAGATATTCTTACGTACAACAAATACTTACCGCCGACGAACTTATGGAACAAGGCGCTTTCTTCGGAAATGTATACTCCGTGTCATTCCAGTATTTTTATAGTACGGCACAAACTAAAAACCCTGTCAAAATATACCTCGGCATCACAGATAAAACTTCTTTTGCCTCTACTTCCGACTGGGTGTCAATAAATGATATGACTTTAGTGTACGAAGGTAGCGTTACTTTTGATAATACCGGCGCAGGTTATTGGGTGAACATCCAATTCCAAACTCCTTTCGTCTATGATGGCGCAAGTAATGTGGTTGTCGCTTTCCTTAATAATAACGGAGACTATATAACAAGTAGCAGTAAAACTTTCTATACTCATGCCAATAATGGTACAGGCAAAACTTTACATTACAGAGTTGACGGCTCTACACCAATAGACCCTGCCAACCCTCCAACAGCAAGCGGCATATTGGATTATCGTAATAATATGAAATTGGAAATGTGTGTTACTACTCCTACCATGTCAGCAGTAACCGGCGTTGTAACATCTTCTTTGACAGGAAATCCTATAGAAGGTGCTTCTGTTAAATATCAAGGTGCTCTCGGTGGCACCGTTATTACCGATGCTAATGGTGCTTACTCTATAGAACTTGTGGAAAATTTCCAATATGCTATAACTGTTACTGCTGAAGGTTATCATACTTATGCCGAAACAGGATATACAGTGCCTGCCGGTTCCGATGTCAAAAACTTTGCCCTCGACCGTCCTGTTATCAGTGTCAGCCCTGCAAGCGTTGAAGTGACTACTAATTATATGGTAAATGGACATGCTGCAGTTACAGTAAGTAATACAGGTACCGGTAATCTGAATTTCAGCCTCGCAACTCAATATACAGATGATGGCGGTAAAGATGCATGGGATCTTGTGGCTTCTTTCTCTGCAACCGCAGGCGGTATGCAGGGTGTCGCAACAGATGGACAATATATCTATCTTACCAGCTGGCAGGCATCTCCTACAGCAGGTCACTCATTCGAAAAATATGACTTAGACCTCAACTTTGTAGAAGGTTTTAACATCTCCGGCGTTTCTCAACTCCGTGACTTGACTTATGATGGTACATATTTCTATGGTGGTTCAGGTAGTACTCTT
>JALNXP010000214.1 GCA_023230285.1 Bacteroidales bacterium
ATATTGGTGATTTATACCGGTGGCACAATAGGGATGATAAAAGATGAGCAGACAGGAGCTTTGATGCCTTTTAATTTTGAACATTTATATAAGCATATACCTGTTTTGAAGCGTTATCCTTTTCAAATAGATTTTTATAGTTTTGAGCCTTTGATAGATAGTTCGGATATGAGTCCCGCTTTCTGGATACGTCTGGCTCATGTTATAGAAGAGAAGTATGAAATGTATGATGGTTTTGTAGTTCTACATGGTACTGATACTATGGCTTATACGGCTTCAATGCTCAGTTTTATGCTCGAAAACCTGAATAAGCCAGTCATCCTTACCGGTTCACAGCTGCCAATGGGCATGCTTAGAACCGATGGACGAGAGAATTTTATTACTTCCATAGAGATTGCCGCCGCACAGAAAGACGATACTCCTGTTGTCCCTGAAGTATGCGTGTACTTTGAAAATCATCTGTTTAGAGGAAATAGAACTACAAAATTCAACTCTCAGAATTTTAATGCCTTTCTGTCCGGAAATTATCCGCCATTGGCTGAGGTAGGAATAGATGTGAAATACAATTATAACAGTATTGTAAAGCCGAATTTTAAAAAATTGAAGGTGTCATCAAATTTAGATGATAATATAACGATATTAAAACTATATCCGGGAATAACAAGCCAAGCAGTGGAGAGTGTGCTTAATATCAACAATTTACGTGCTGTGATATTGGAATCTTTCGGTTCCGGAAATGCTCCTTCGGCATCGTGGTTCATCAATGAACTTAAAGAAGCTGTCGACAGAGGGATTATAATTTACAACGTCACTCAATGTAAAGAAGGCGGCGTTGACCCTGAGAAGTATCAAGCTGGCTTACAACTTATCAAAATAGGCGTTATAAGCGGTCGCGACATAACTACAGAAGCCGCAATAGCCAAGCTAATGTACCTTTTGGGAAAAGATTACCCGACTGCTGATATTAAAACTTTACTGTCGACTTCGCTGCGTGGCGAGATGAGCAACTAAGCGATTTCTATCATAATCGGGCAGTGGTCGGAGTGTGTGGCATCGTTATATATTTCGGCGGATTTTATTCTGCTCTGCATCGGCTGTGAGACCATACAATAGTCGATACGCCAGCCCTTGTTGTTGTTACGGGCGTTTGCGCGAAAACTCCACCATGAATATTTTTGCTCTTCAGGGTGTAAATATCTGAAGCTGTCGATGAAGCCGGCATCAAGAAACTTCGTCATCCATTCTCGCTCTTCAGGTAAAAAACCGCTTTTGTCGGCATTGCGTATCGGGTCGTGGATGTCAATAGCCTCGTGCGCAATATTATAGTCGCCGCAAAGTACAAGATTAGGATGCGCAACTTCTAATGCTTTCACGTAGTCTAAAAAGTCGTCAAGCCACGTCATCTTAAAAGATTGACGCACTTCGCCCATGGTGCCTGACGGGTGATAAACACTGACAACAGAAAAATCATCAAAGTCGGCACGCAAAAACCTGCCCTCGTTGTCGTACTTAGCTATCTGCATGCCGTATTCTACGTGCTTCGGCTCCGTTTTCGACAAAATGGCAACACCGCTGTAACCTTTCTTCACAGCACATGAAAAATATGAATGATAACCAAGCTCCGCAAATATCTCGACCGGAAATTGATCCGGCTGTAGCTTTAACTCCTGCATACATAAAACGTCCGGAGCAGCTTCCGACAGCCATTGGGTTATGTCCTTCTTTATCGCAGCCCGCAGCCCATTGACATTGTAGTTTATAATCTTCATAAGTCTTTTATTTTTTTTCGTTTGATTGTATATGTGACACAAAATTTTATGAACGTCTTAATAATTTGTTGCTGCTAATGTCAATTCGGCTCAATATCTTTCAACAACTTTACCAAGTCGCTTTGCTTGCCTATACAGACAACAACATCACCTTCAATTAAAACTTCGTTTAAGAAATCTTTATCCTCCACTGCCGTTAAAGCGTTGTGTAACAGTCCGATAAAATTTTTCTCCACAACAGAGTGAAACAAAGCCACAATCTTCAAATTATATTTGTTGATATTTTGAAGTGCTGAAAGGCTTTTGCCGGCAATAAAATCCGGAACTTTTATCTTCAACAGAAAAATGTCTTTACCTATCTCCATACTGTCGACGTTAATTTTGTACCCTATATTTAGTGCGAAGTCTCTTGCAGAATCTTCTTCGGGGCATAAAATTTTATCCACATTAAAAGCCTCCAATATAGCTTTATGCACGTTGTCGATAGCTCTTGCATATATTTGTCCGGCTTTAAATTTTTTAAGAAGGGAGACAATTTTAATGGAAACGCCGAAATCTTCGCCTATAGCCACTATTACGGCATCAACTGTACGCACAGGAAGTGCGGAAACAGCTTGCTCATCGGTTGCATCAAGAATATATGAAACAGCTATCTTGTCCTTTATTTTGTCGATGTTGTTGCTGTTATTATCTACGCCAATAATTTCGTGACCTAAATTTGTTAGGTCTTCCGCTAATTGTTTGCCATAATTTCCTAATCCTATAATGATGAATTTCATGTTACGCTTATTTATGTAATATATTGATTGCTAATTTATTGTTAATTCTTCTGTTGGATATTTGATTGGATTTTCTTCTTGTCTGACGATACCTGCCATAAAGGTGATAAAGCCGACTCTTCCTATAAACATCAGCAGGCAGATTATTATTTTGCCGGTGCTGCTTAATGTTGGAGTGATATTCAAACTCAGCCCTACTGTGCTGAGAGCCGAAACGACTTCAAACAAAAGAGAGCCGGTGCTTGTTTCTGTTTCGGTAGTACTTAGAATGAATGTTGCTAACGTGATGATTATAAATGACATGACCATAGTTGCGCTTGCGCGTTTTACTGAATTGGCAGATATTTCTCTGTTAAATATTGTCACAGCCTTGTTACCCTTTATCACGGCAATAAGGTTTAGCAATATAGTAGCAAAAGAGTTTACTTTGATGCCTCCGGCTGCCGATTGAGCCGCACCACCTATCCACATAAGTACAACAATTGTCAGCAGCACCGGCGCTTTAAACAATGTGTGGTCGATGCTCGCAAAGCCTGCTGTGCGCGGACATGCCGCCGTGAAAAAAGCATGTGTCATCTTCTTAATGAAAGGCATGCCGGCAAGCGTGTTGTCCCATTCAAAAAGTAAAACAACAATAGTACCCAATACCAATAAAACACAAGTGAACGACAGCACTATCTTAGTGTTGATGTTGAAAATATGACTTAAATGCTGAACAGGCTTATTCCGATGCAACAACTTATTCGCCGTCTTCTTGAAAAAGTAAATGATTGATTTATTGATATTTACAAGTATAGGGAAGCCTATACCGCCAAGTATTACTAATATGGATATAGTCCAATACAGTCCAATATGGTTATTGCATAGCAGCGGATTTGTCAGCCCGTTATATACAGACGAAAATCCGGCGTTGCAAAATGCCGAAATAGAGTGAAATACGGCAAAAAACATCTCTTCTTTCATGCTCATGCCTAAACTGCCATGAACATTCATAAATATAACGCAAGCTCCAACAGCTTCAATAATCATAGTGAAAAACAGTATGTAAATGATAGCACGCCATAAAGAATTACTTACAGAATTTGAACTTAGCATGTCGCGCACCGCAAGCTGGCTGTATAGCGAAGTATTTCCCATAAAAAACATGGCGAAAAAAGTTGTTAAAGTCATAACTCCTACACCACCAACTTGAATTAAAATTAAAATCACCGACTGTCCGAGAATGGTAAAACTCGTAGAAACATCAATAGGCGTAAGCCCCGTCACACAAACGGAACTTGTCGAAATAAACAGCGCATCAAGCCATGAAATACCATTTATAGTGCATAACGGCATCTTTAAAATAAAAGTACCTATGATTATGAAAATGAAAAAACTGCCTCCTAAAATTAATGACGGATTTGTCCTTTTTCCCAACAACCTTACTACATTATTCGATATTTGCAATATGGCAAAAATATTTAACAATATGACATTAAAAGTTCTGTTTGTCAAAGCGTTAACAATTATGGCAATATATTTGTTGCCTAAATTGAAATTAACAATCTTGGGAATTAATATTAAATACAGTAATCCGCTTATAATCCAATAGATACTTCTATAATGTTTCCTCGTTTTTTTTAAATCAAAAATGATATGAGCAGTGATGAAGATGTAGTAAATAATGGAGGTTAATTTGTAAAATGAAGTTGTAAAACCTTCGGAAATATCTTCTGCTCTAAATCCGATTTTTATCACCGAAAAGATGAGAAGAGAGATTGAACACAATATAGTGACAACATCAATAAAATCAAGGACAATTTTGATGATTTTATTTAACCTCAAATTATAGAGGCTGCGAATATTGTTGATAAATTTTTTCAAAATCAAAAATAATTACGGCAAAAATACACGAAAAAATTTAATTATGTAACCGTATAATAAAAAACAGACAAAAAATTCTCAACGGAAAAAAACATGTTTATGGCAAAATTGCTGTTTGTCAATTACAAACATGCGACCCATACAAACATGCGACCCCTACGGGGTCGTTGGCAGCTGTGTCATAAATTTCAGGCTATAGATATGTGACCCCTACGGGGTCATGTCAG
>JALNXP010000213.1 GCA_023230285.1 Bacteroidales bacterium
CGTGCACCGCTTCCCGTATGGTCCCGATGCCGACAGAGTCTCCGTGCGGGGTCCCCGTCCCGACATGCTCCCCCGGCATGGCCAGTATCTGGTTCACCTTGCTCTTGAACAAAACAAACGGGAGGTCCCCATATCCAAGCTCCCGGTATACCAATGGCGTGTGGGCATATGCCGTGTAAAACTCATTCGCCTTGTATGGGGTGGTGCATAATCAAGTGATAACTCACGGGAAATAAGTCGTCTGGAAGTTTGAGAATGTGCAGAGGAGAGAAGAAAACGTCCACAAAGGGAGAGAGATAAGGAAAAGTTGATGGATATTGATAGAAATAACATGTTTTTATGACAAACATAGGGATAAGAAGATTGCAGATACGATATATCGGATGTATTAATGATATTTGGAGAACAGAATGTGGAGGGGTATCGTAGTCATTGGCCTCCTTTGCTTCTTTCTGTCGTGCACAACGACAGATGCCGGTACGCCTCAACAAAAGCCAGATACGGGAAAACCAATCACGTCCTCTTCTGCGAGTTTCGAACAGGCAACTTCAGTGACGGCAAGTATAACCAACAAAGATGCACAAAAAGCAGAAACTCTCAATCCATCCGAAAACCAAGCAACACAAAAAACCTCCCCTGCGATGGAAATCGATAGCGCCGTATCAGGAGAGGACAAGTCTTCTGCTATCTCGTTCAATCTTTTGGCCAAGGAGAAAGTCTCTTACCACAACATATTCCACCCCTCTCCCTTTGTCCCTAGAATAATCGTAAAAACTGAAACAGTGAAAAAGAAAACATCCGAGACCTCAATAACACAAAATGCTTCCTATTCATATACTCCAACACAATCAAGTTCCTCAAGCAGATCGGCTACCACCAGTACCAAAACAGGTTATACGCCATGGATGACGGAAAACGGAGACATATACAACAGGGATAACGATGGCGACGGCCGTGTCGAAACGGTATATGTTCGAGGGTACTATCGGAAAAATGGCACGTATGTGCGCAGTCATTACAGGGCAAAACCGAGAAGAAGATGAAAGGAAAGCCCTGCCCGTCCTTGATCGTGATTGTCATTGCCTTCCCCCTATAACGCCGGGCTTGTCCCGACGCTTCCCGAATTGAGCCTGTCCACCGTGAGCGGCGAACCCGCCGTCCTCCGGTTCAGCGACGCGTACTTCCCGTCCCACTCGACGAGGAAATCCCCCGCGGCGCAGTCCGTCTGCCCGAAATACGCCTGCCACGGAGCGGCGTCGTACTGCCACGCCGTGGTGGAATACACCCGGTACTTGCCGGGGCCGGTGGAATAGGCGGAGCTGTCCTTGTGCGTGTTCCAGCTTCCCCCCGTTGTCCTTCCTGCATTGGGTGGAGAAGATCGTGAATGTCTCATCATAGTGTTGCTCGATAAGCTTGAATAAGAAGTGTGATTCCCGTTTCGCCGGATCATTCTTCAAGGAGATAAGTATACAGATCTCCCCCCTAGGCATTTCGGCGTTCGCCGAAAAACCTATTCCAAGGTCTGTCCAATGTACCGGTGATGCTCAATTGAGTTCGATGGTATTATCGCTGTGAAATATTCATACAGATATCTCAAGCTGTCCTGCAGAAGAATTTGTCATGCAATCTCAATACTCAAATCGTGAGTAGTTTCGCGCCCGACTTGATGATCTCTGTGAGGCCCTCACCCCAATATTTCACTTCGACCCCCATGTTCAGCAACTGTTCGCTTACCCCAAGCGAGTCGCTGCAAGCCTTGCATGCGGAAACCTTCACACCGACCTGAATAAGTTCTCGGATACGGAGTTTTGCGAGATCGGAGGCGACAGCAAGTTTTGCCGTGGAACCCCAGATGATGACCGTAACGTCATCCCACCATCGTTGGGTTTTGGAATTCCTCGCATACATCGCGACCATCTTGTCAAACGTCACAATGTCCGCATTCGTCCAGAGAATATACAACCTGTCGTTCATTATTAATCTCCGACCCGATTGTACGGTGATCTCGTACCGTCTGGCAAGTTCTCCTGACGAAATCAGATATTATGTCTGCGAAAACGACTCTTTGAAGACTGCTCACGACAAACCAAACTTCCGATCCTTCCCGTATCGAATTCGCTATGGGAAAACCACGGTTCTGCGAGTGAGACATGCAAGGAAAAAACATCTTTCGTTTTTCTGATAGAATTGTATATTATGGGAATCAGCACATACAAACTCATAAGCTTTGATATGTTCCAAACCCTAGTGGATCTAGGTTCACAAAAAGAGAACATTTTGAGAAAAATATTTCTAAACCGATACGATCCGGACATCGGAAACAAATTCTGGGCAGATGCAGATGAATACGTATACAAGTATTTCCATAGGTTGTCAAACAATAACGAACCTTATATGAAAACGGTGGATATATTTACCCAATGTTATAGGATGCTGTTTCCTAAGTATAATTTGAAAATGTCGCCGGAGGAAGGCGCTCTCATATTGGCGAGAGCGCACAATCAAGCAGAAATGTATCCAGAAACCAAAGATGTGATAAAAACCATACAGAAAAGATTCAGAACATGCATAATAAGCGATACCGACAACATAATGATAGAAGAACTTGTCGATAAAGTGGGGATAAAAACGATATATACCTCAGAAGATTACCAAACATATAAATTCGACAAAAACGGTCTTCTATTTAGAACCGCAATCAGAGATTATAAAATAGCGCCGGAAGAAATGCTGCATGTCGGTGACGGCGTAAACGATGTACTTGGAGCATCTTCGGTTGGTTCGGATACCGTTTGGATAAATAGAAATCATGAATCATGGGACCAAACGGTAAAGCCAACATATGAAATAACGAATTTGAACCAATTGCTTGAAGATATGATTTGACGGGCAGATTGCGCCCGGTACCGTCCTCAAACAACAACGACCAACAATATCGCCGCAACCGGATTCCCGTTGATTCCGGATATCTTCACTTTTTTATGATTCGCCGAAACGACATAATTTCTTCGTTAAAAACCATGACGGATTTCATTACGGCAAATCCTTTCTTCCGACTCCTAATAGTTCGAGAAACCGCCCTTCCTCCTTTCGATCCCAAGGCAGGAAGAAAAGACGGCCAGTCCCAAAACAAGCCAAAGAAGGTTCGTGGCGATATAGACCACAACCTGCCCCGGAGATACGGGGAGACCAACGTAAAGGTTTCGGATTATGGTTATCCCATTGCAGAAAGGAATGAGATTGTAGACAAGCCTCTCCCCGGTCTGGAAGATGTTCGAGAAAAAGAGCAGGACACCCTGAACGATCATCAGGACCTGGGAGATCTGTTTCTCCTTGAGGGAAATGCCACCGAACACCAACCCGATGCCATACATGCCGACGACCGCGGGCAAGACGACGACAAGCGACAGGAGCAGGAACCCCAGGTCCCTGAGCGTGATCGAAAAGAAGAACCTCGAGAGTACCAGGAAGAAAAGGATGAAGATATAAGAAAAAACCACCTTGAACAGTATCCTCACAAAGTTGAGGAACGGATAGGAGAAATCACTCTGCATCTTGACCTCAAGGATCCCCCTCCGGGCGTCCGACCCGATCGAAGAGGAGCTGTACCCCAGGCCAATGATCGAAAACTGCCAGAAAACATATCCCAAAAAAACCAAGAACTTTGCGGTGTCCGCGCTGATACGATAGGAACTTTGCAGCTGACGTGTCGAGGAGAATCCCATCACGGAAAGAAACAGGACGACATACAGCAGGAACTCCGATATCAGATTCGCCTTATAGCCGAGCATTTCCTTCAGGGACACCCTTATCTCCCATTTGATCATGTGCCGGTATTTGTTCATCATGGGGCATCCTTAAGCTGATGATAGGCGTCACGGATTTCCTGAGCCGAACATTTTCCGGCGACGGTGTCCCTTATCTCCCCTTTTATCAGGAACACGAACTGATCGGTGCTTTCTGAAACAAAATCAATATCATGGGAGGACAAAAAAATCTTCATGCCATAGGAATCCCTGACGATCCTGATAAGTGAGACAAGACTTGTGATGGCATCGATGTCAAGCCCGAGCGTAGGTTCGTCAAGCAGCAGCAACCGCATGTTCGAGCACAGGCCGCACAGGACCTGTATCTTTTTGTTCTGGCCGTTTGACAGCTTCTCCACCGGCACGTCAAGGATGTCGTCCACCGCAAAGTACGCCTTCAGCTCATCCAGTTTTTCCGTCACGTTCTTCTGGGAAACACCCTTGAGGCACCCGAAATACAGGATGTTCTCCCTTCCCGTAAGCTTGTTGACGAGCCCCTCTCCCCCGCGGGAATATACGCGACATTCCTTTTCGCCCATTTGGGATATTCGGTCCCGATGGCCGTGGGATTCGTTATCGTCCCTTTTTCAGGAAAAAGGATCCCCGCCACAAGCTTGAGGAGCGTCGTCTTCCCCGCCCCGTTGGGACCGACGCAGGCCACGATCCCGGAATCATCGAAAATATCAAGGCTGACCGCATTGAGGGCCGGTCTTCCCCGATACCCCCGCGTGACATCGCGCAGGGATGCCAGAATTCGGAATGTTCCGTTGTCGTCCACGTCCACCCCCTTGATCACTCACCGATTCCCAAACCAATGCAAAGAAAACTGCAG
>JALNXP010000215.1 GCA_023230285.1 Bacteroidales bacterium
TTGGCAGAAATTACATACCTTTGCTCCGAGGTTAATTGTTTGTACATCATAGCAACGCAAAATTAATTAATCTTAAGGGACTTTATCAAAAATAAAGTCCCTTTTTTTTGTTATTGCTATTTGAAATCTATTGATGTTCTTTTGTTTCGCTACGCTTCACAAAAGAACATCAATTTTTCGCACTTCTTATTTGAAATTACATAAAACAAGAATTCGGAAAATTATATTCTTAATTCCCCATCTTCATCAAAAAAATACAAAGTATTATATTGTTTAAATATTTTCAATACCTTTGCACATCGTTTGAATATGGGCAAGTATTGGTATAAATATGGCTGTACTTTTATCTTTTTGATAGCTTTAATATCCACTTTTAAAGCTCCTGATATCCATGCACAGTTTTATAACGGCTCGCAATTAGAGTTCGGAAAACGTAAAGTTCAGTATAATAATTTTATATGGAGCTATTATCAATACGATAGATATGACATATATTTTTATCAGAACGGACAAAATTTGGCGAAATTTGCTAATACTATGTTGCAAAATGAACTTGAAGATTACGAAGATTTTTTCAACACCAAACTTCAACAGAAATCACAATTTATAATATATAACACCTTAGAAGACTTGAAACAAAGCAACTTAGGTACTTTGTCTGATTCTTATTACAACACCGGCGGCATCACTCATATAATTGACAATAAGGCTTTTGTGTATTTTAACGGCGATATTGTCGACTTTCAAAAACAGCTCCGTGCAACAACTTGCAAATTAGTTCTACAACATGCTATTACTAACGGAAAAATCACAAAAGAAATCCAAGAGTCTTCTTCTTACAACGAAAGCGATTGGTTTATTGACGGTCTCGTATCCTACTGTTCCGAAGATTGGAGTACCGAAATAGACGATGAGTTCAAAATGATTTTTATCGAGAAAAAAGTCAAAAACATTAAACACGTTCAATACGAAGATGCTATCATTGTCGGACATTCTATATGGAAATTTATCGCCGACAAATATGGAGAAGATGCCATAAAAGACATTGTTCGTGCAGCTAAAACAGTTTCCAACAAATACGACAGCTTCAATAAGGTTATCGGATTGGATTACAAAGACCTCAACAAAAAATGGAAAGAATATTATACAGAGTACTACTCGGCTTATATGAATGTAGAGTATCATCCTGAAAATCAGATATTAACGAATAAGCACAAAAAGCATTTATCTTTTGACAATGTCAACATAAGTCCGAATAAAAAACATGTAACATACACCACCAACGAGAAAGGTTTGAAAAAAATATATCTGAAAAATCTCGATGACGGCAGCATTGATAGAATATACAAAACAGGTTATCGTTCAGATGCAAAATATGACAACACATTTCCGGTGTTTGCATGGCATCCTAACAGTAATATTTTAGCTGTGGCTTTAGAAGAAAAAGGTGGCGTAAAAATGTTTTTCTATGATTTGACAAAGGATAAAAAGAAAAATCTGCTCTTTCTGCAAAATCGACAATTTTCAAGTTTAGGTTTTCAAAAAATATTGGGGATGTCTTATTCGCCGGACGCAAAATATCTGATTCTTTCAGCTGTAAAAAACGGACAATCCGATTTATTTCTCTGGAACATCGTCTCCGGAATAGCCACTCAACTAACCAATGATATTTTTAACGACTTCGACCCTGTTTTTATCAATGATAAAGGAGACATAATCTTTTCTTCTAATAGAGGAAACAATGAAAACAATCTAAAAAAAAACAATAACTTATTCTTAATCAACGCTTACAACAAAGACAACGTTGTAAGAATGACCGATTCTGATTTTGCAAATGAAGTTAAACCAAGAAAAATAAACGACACTCGTTTTGCTTTTACTTCGGACAAAAATGGGATTTACAATCTATATTTGGCAGAAATAGACAGTATTATCAGTTTTGTTGATACAGTCACCCACTACAATTATTTTTTAAGGACTAAAAGCATCAGCGATTATAAAACTAATATCATTGATTATGATGTCAATGGTGATAAGATAGTAGAAATCATCAAATTTAAGAACAAAGACTACATAAACCTCAGGAGTGACGAACAACTTTCAGATTATACTCCGATTAAAACAGCAGAAAATTTAGATGCCACTTTATATCGGCAACAACAAATTCGCAAGGATTCTATTAACCAAACCAAAGAGCTTTTACAAGTTGATGATTATCCGAGATTTTACAATGTACTGACAAAAGATTTAGACAAGACTTTACCTACAAAAATCAACATTTACAACATAGAAGCAGACACCACAGAGATATTACAATATCAGGTGGAGCAGGAAAATATATTTCAAGAAGACAGTGTTGCCGACAAATGGAAGGTTTATCAGCCGGAATTTTTCATAAATGAGCTGATAACACAATTAGATTTCTCGTCTATGAACTACTCTTATCAGCAGTTTTCCGGCGGCAGTTCGCCAATATATTTATATTCCGGATTAAACGTTTTGGTTGGCACAGGACTAACTGACCTGATGGAAGATTATCATATAAGTGCCGGCTTCAACATTTCAAGTGATTTAACGAATAACGAGTATGCAATTAAGATTTCAAATCTAAAAAAACGTGTAGACAAAGAATTTATCTTTCATCGTTATACTGATGTAGAATACGACAACACTACGGTAAGCAAGCAACGCACTCACGAATTTTTGTACAAGCTCACATATCCGTTCACAGATTATTTATACGCCGGTGGTTCTATATTGCTGAGAAACAACAAAATATACAACATAGACTTGACAGACATAACATCGATAGCGAAGCCTGTCGCCAACAAAAGCTGGGTAGGTTTAAAAGGCGAGTTGACTTTCGACAACACGTATTCTTTAGGTAAAAATTTACTTTTAGGCACACGTTTTAAAATTTTTGCGGAGTACGACCAGATGATAACCAAAGAGCATAAGAACTTGATTGTCACCGGCTTTGATTTTAGAAATTATCAAAGGATTCATCGGCAGATGATATTTGCGTGGCGTATTGCCGGAAGTTCATCTTTTGGGACAGACAGGTTGATATACTATATGGGAGGTGTAGACAAGTGGATTTTGCCACGTTATAATTCTGACACTCAGGTAGATCCGGACATAAACTACGCTTATCAAACTTTAGCGACCAACATGCGTGGATTTTCGCAAAACACGCGTAACGGTCCGAATTTCATTGTATTAAATGCGGAATTAAGAGTTCCTGTCATCAGGTATCTGTTTAACAGACCTCTCAGTTCAAACTTTTTCAATTCTATTCAGCTTATTGGTTTCACCGACATAGGCACGGCATGGAACGGGCTTACACCTTATTCTAAAGACAACAACTTATACATAGAAAGATACTACAACTCACCGTTATACATAGAGGTAACTACTCAGACAGAGCCATTTATCATGGGATATGGTGTCGGCGCAAGGGCGAGTATATTAGGATATTTCATCAGAGTTGACTATGGTTGGGGCTTAGAAAATTGGAGTATCGCCGACCATACTTCTGCAAATGTTTCTTTACCCATTCTTTTGCGCTTACAAAAGCAAGTATCCACGGAGCAATTTCATCGCCTTTACGTTGATAATAGGACCACTGCCACGGTAGAAATGAACGTTCAAGATGAGGCATCATTGCAAGATGCCGTCCGTCTTTTGAACAAATAGCTGCTGCATCATAATCGGAGCCATTAGGATTTGCAGGATATTGCGAATATGAATAAGTAGACACGATATTATAATTTGACTTATCCAATTTAAGTTCAAATTTCCCTTCGCCATGAGCAATCCAAACGCCAAGCCTACTGCCGGCGAGCGGTGCAAGCATCACGGAATTATTTCTTTTGATGTCAACAGTGACAAAGCCGGATTCAAACTTATGGGAGTCGTTATGCAGCATTCGCGGTTTTACGGCAAGTTCTGGATAGACAAGACCTAACTCTACCATCAGCTGGCAGCCGTTACACACGCCGAGGCTCAACGTATCTTCACGTTTATAGAAATTGTCGAGAGCGCGTTTCGCATTTTCATTATATTTAAAAGCTCCTGCCCAGCCTTTTGCAGAGCCAAGGACATCGGAATGTGAAAACCCGCCGACAAAAGCAATCATATTGACATCTTCAAGAGTTTCGCGTCCGGACATCAAATCCGAGACATGTACATCTTTAACATCGAAGCCGGCTAAATACATTGCATAAGCCATCTCACGGTCGCATTGACAGCCCTTTTCGCGAATGATAGCTGCTCTTATTCCTGACGGCTGGCATCTGTTAAAATCTATGCCGTAACTCTCTGCTTTTCCCGTAAATATGGAGTTGAACTTATACAACAGCGGCTGCTCATACATATTGGTATATCTGTCAAGAGCAAGTCCATTGGCAATTTGCTCATTATTAAGTAGATAAGACGGACGAGTCCAAACATCACGCATATCTGCAACAGAAAATTCCAAAGCTTCATTATCAAAATTAACCGTCAGCACATCACCCTTTACGACATCGCCTATCACATAAAATTCAACATTTGCATTCGACAAGATGCGCGCAACTTCGTTCAAATTTGATATTTGTATTATAGCGGCAGGTTTTTC
>JALNXP010000216.1 GCA_023230285.1 Bacteroidales bacterium
AGATTATCAGTTGCATGTTGCCGGAAGGTGATGAACCGGGGTTGAAGTCGGTAGCCATTGCGACAGGCAAGCCTGCTTCTATCATCTTTCTCGCGGGTGCATAACGCATGTTGAGGAAAAACGCTGCACCCGGAAGTATGGTCGGCATGGTGCCGGAGCCTTTAAGTGCTTCTATCTCAGCATCTCCGGTGAACTCTAAATGGTCGACAGATAAAGCGTGATATTTGATGCCGACTTGTATGCCGCCGGAATAGTCTAATTCGTTGGCATGTATCTTTGGACGTATGCCGTATTTTGCAGCTGCTTCGAGTATGCGTGCCGTGTCTTCAACGGTGAAAAAGCCCTTGTCGCAAAATACATCGACAAAGTCTGCAAGCTGTTCTGCTGCAATTTTCGGCAGCATGTCTTCTACTATCAAAGAGACGTAATCTTCCTGATGTCCGCGGTATTCCATAGGGATAGAGTGGGCACCGAGAAAATTCGACTTGATAGTCAAATCTGATGCTTGCTTCAACCTTTTGATTACGCGCAGCATTTTCAGTTCCGCTTCGGTAGTCAAGCCGTAGCCGCTTTTAATTTCGACAGCACCGGTGCCGAGAGCTTTCATTTGCTCAAGGCGTGCAAGTGCGCTGTTAAACAGCTCGTTTTCAGACGTTGCCTGTAATTTCTTCGCAGAATTGAGGATGCCGCCGCCGCGTTTGGCGATTTCTTCATAACTCAAACCACGAATTTTGTCCATATATTCTATTTCACGAGACTGTGAATATACAAGATGAGTGTGAGAATCGCACCACGCCGGCAATACATATCTGTCGGTAGCATCTATGATGTCGTAGCCTGCATAATCTTGCTCGTTGAGGTTACGCATCTCGCCAAAACTTTGGATTTTTCCGTCAGCAAGCACAAGAAAAGCGTTGTCGATGGTTTCCATCGTGTTCATCTCTTTACCCGATTTGTATCTTAACTTGCCGGTGCTATCTATTCCAAGTAAGGTCTTTATGTTTATAATTAATTGATTCATAGTAATTAATATCTTGTTGACGTTTAATATTTAATCCATTTCCATAATTCTGCCCACGTTACTTTTTTGCCGTACATCAGGATGCCGGTGCGATAGATTTTTGCGGCAAGCCATGTTGATATTACGAAGAAGACTACAAGCAGGAACATTGATAAAGCGAGTTGCCATGCGGGAACTCCAAACGGGAGTCGCATCATCATCGCGATAGGCGAGGTGAGCGGTATCATAGACAGCCATACAGCCAAAGGACCGGAAGGAGCGCTTATTATATTCCCTATCAGGAGGATAGGAAGTATGACGGGTATCGTTATCGGCAACATAAACTGCTGAGTGTCGGTTTCGTTGTCTACGGCACCGCCGATAGCGGCAAAAAACGAGGCGTATAACAAATAGCCGGCGAGAAAATAAAACAAAAACGTCAAGATGATGAGCGGTATGTTGATAGAAGAAATCATGTTAAAGATTTCGCTAAATTCATCATTTGGGGTTATCTCATCATTGTTGACAGCTCCTGCGATGTCGGTACTTGACATAGTAGGGTCGACAGCCGTAATTTGCTGAACCTGTGCAATGTTGGTAGGAGTAATTTTCTCTTGAAGAGAGCTTCCGAAGGCGGTGATTAAAACAAAAGACAGCACTATCCACATCACAAACTGTGTCAGCCCGACTAAGCCTATGCCTATGATTTTGCCCATCATCAGTTGAAAAGGTTTGACAGAGGAAATTATTACTTCCACAATTCGCGAAGTCTTTTCTTCCATCACTCCGCGCATCACTTGAGAACCGAATAAAAAGATGAAAAAGTACATCAGAAAACCGCCAATGTATCCTATAACCTGATTCGCTTCCGAATAAGTCTGCTCCTCGTCTATATCTACTCCGTTGTCAGCTAAGTTAACTTTAAAACTGTCGATTTTGATTTTTACGTCCAACTTCTTAAGTGTCTCAGGCTCAATGCCTAAATCTGTCAACTTGGCTTCTTTAACCTTGTCTTGCATTATATCTTTCAGCATAGACTTGGTGAAAGTGTTGACATTGTCATCGCTGTAAATATCGGCAACAACAGGATAATCATCAGTAGCCGGCGGAATAATCAACAGCATGTCAATGTCTTTTGTCGACAGATTCTTTTTTACGGCTTCAACTTCATCACTATTGATGATTTTGAATTGGAGACGTTCGTTATCTTGAAAGGCGTTTTCATAGAAGCCCGATTTGTCGCATACACCTACTACAGCATTTTTTTCTTCTGATTTCATGGCTACATAAGCAGGAATTAACATCAGCGCAACTAACAGAATAGGCGTAAGGAAAGTCATAATAATAAATGATTTTTTCTTTACGCGGGAGAAGTATTCTCGAGCTATTATTAAAGATATTTTATTGCTCATAATCAGGCGTTATTAGATACTGTTTTGATAAATATTTCGTTCATGGTAGGCAATATTTCGTTGAAGGAGATAATATTTCCGACAGTAATTAATTTAGAAAGTATTGTATTAGCTCCGTGAAGCGTTTCTGTGGAAGTATTATCTAAGGTAATAGTTCCTGACAATTTATTGTCTTTGATATTTACATCGTTAATATTCAATGAATTAATGATGTTTGCAGCATCATTATTTTCGAATAATTCCACTTCAAAGATAAATTTGTTGGTACAAAATTGTCTTTTTATCTCATTAACTTTGCCGTCTAATACAATTTTCGAATGGTCAATAAGGACGATGCTGTCGCAGAGTTCTTCAACAGAAGCCATGTTATGTGTGGAGAAGATTACGGTAGCTCCATCATGGCGTAGTTTTAGGATTTCTTCTTTCAGAATATTGACATTTACGGGGTCGAAGCCGCTGAAAGGTTCGTCGAAGATGAGCAATTTCGGGTGATGCAGTACAGTTGTTATGAATTGTACTTTTTGTGCCATACCTTTAGAAAGTTCTTCTACTTTTTTATTCCACCAATATTCTATATTGAATATGTCGAACCATTTTTTCAGTTCTGTGATAGCGGTTTGTTTGTCGAGACCTTTCAGTCTGGCGAGGTAAATAGCTTGTTCGCCGACTTTCATTTTCTTGTACAGTCCGCGTTCTTCGGGCAGATAGCCGATAAGTTCGGCATCTTGGGGTTTTAAAGGTTCGCCGTTAAACAAAATCTGTCCGCTGTCGGGAGCTGTAATTTGGTTTAATATTCTGATGAAGGTAGTTTTGCCGGCACCATTAGGACCTAAAAGTCCGAAGATTTCGCCTTCATTAATAGAGAAGGAAACATCATCGAGAGCTAAGTGGTTCTGATATTGTTTCCTTATGTTAATAGATTGTATTAGAGACATAAAATATAAAATTAGTCGAACATATCTCTTACTCTGTCGAAGAAGCCTTTATCTTTTTTCGTTGGAGAAGGTTTAAAGTTTGGTGATTCTCCGAGTTTTTCGAGGATAGTGGTTTCTTCTCTTGTCAATGATTTTGGTATCCATACGTTGATGCTTACGAGTATGTCGCCTTTGCCGTAAGAGTTGACACTTGGCAGACCTTTACCTTTTATTCTTAGTACTTTGCCGGCGGGTGTTCCTGCGGGTATTTTTATTTTGACAGGGTTTTTCAGTGTTGGAATTTCGACAGATGCGCCCAGAACAGCCTCGGATATGCTGATATATTTGTCGTACAGCAGGTTGTCGCCGTCACGTCTGAATATGTCATGAGGTTTTTCTTCTATCACGACTAACAGGTCGCCGTTGATGCCGTTCATTGGACCGCAGTTTCCTTTGCCGGTGACTGTCAGCTGCATGCCTTCTGCAACACCTGCAGGGACTTTTACCGTTATGATTTCATCATCTTTAACAACGCCGTTGCCATAGCAGTTATTACATTTTTTTGTTATGATTTTGCCTGTGCCGCCGCAAGTAGGGCATGCAGACACCGACTGCATTTGTCCGAATAAGGTTTGTTGTATTCTCGACACTCTGCCTGTGCCGCCGCAGGTAGTACATGTCTGGTAGCCGGAGCCGCTTTCTGCACCGGAGCCGCCGCAAGTAGGGCATTTAACGTATTTGTTTACCTTGATTTTCTTTTCCGCACCTTCGGCAATTTCTTCGAGAGTTAGAGCTAACCTCACCCTTATGTCGTTGCCTCTATGTACTTTACGGGTTGTATGCTGATTGCCGCCGAAACCTCCCCCGAAGCCGCTAAAGCCGCCACCGCTGAAACCGCCGCCAAAAGCACTCCCGAAAATGTCACCAAAACGACTGAAAATGTCTTCCATATTCATGCCGCCACCACTGTATGCACCGCCACCGCCAGCACCTTCCAAACCCGCATGACCAAACTGGTCATAACGACTGCGCTTGTCAGGATTACTCAAAACTTCATAAGCCTCCGCAGCTTCTTTGAACTTGCCCTCCGCCTCTTTGTCACCCGGATTTTTGTCAGGATGATATTGTATGGCTTTCTTCCTATATGCTGATTTGATTTCTTGAGCTGTCGCATCTTTGTTTACCCCAAGAACTTCATAATAATCACGTTTACTCATCGATTAATAGATTTTTAAATAGATTAATTACAAACTACAACCTTTGCATGCCTAAT
>JALNXP010000055.1 GCA_023230285.1 Bacteroidales bacterium
CATTTAATCTTCTCCCGGGTAAATTGTGACAGGAGCGATAAAGCCGACCATATCAGTAACGTAATCGGTAAGTTCTTTATTATAAGCAATGCCGCCGGTTATCAAAATGCCATCAACTTTTCCTTTGAGAACAGCTGCCATTTCACCTATTGCCTTACCTATTTGATAAGACATGGCATTTTGTATAAGTATTGCTTTTTCATCACCGGCTTTAGCTCTATTTTCGACTTCGAGAGCACTGTTGGTTCCAAGATGACCTACAAGTCCGCCGCTACCTTTGATGATAGTTTTTATATCTTTGTAAGAATATTCACCGCTAAAGCACAGCTTTGCAAGTTGTCCGGTCGGCAAAGAGCCTGAGCGTTCCGGTGAAAACGGACCTTCTCCATCAAGAGCATTGTTTACATCTATAACTTTACCATGATTATGAGCGCCGACAGAAATACCGCCGCCAAGATGAGCTATGATAAGATTCAGGTCTTCATATTTTTTATTTAGCTTCTTCGCATAAGTTCTTCCGATAGCTTTCTGATTTAAAGCATGAAAAATAGATATTCTATGGAAGAGAGGGTGACCGGAAATACGTGCAACATCTTGCATTTCATCTACAACAACAGGGTCTACAATAACGGCTTTAACATTATTGTTACCTTTATGTTTATTTATTGTTGAAGCAATATCAGCGGCTATCAAACCGCCGAGGTTGCTGGCATGTTCGCCAAGACGACATTCAACTAAGTCTTTTTTCAAGGCTTCATTGACTTCATACACGCCGCTTGGAATAGGCTTAATCAAGCCGCCGCGACCGACAATCATATCTATAGAAAAAATATCAATGCCCGCATTTCTAACTTCTTCTACAATTATATCTTTTCTAAATTCAAACTGGTCGGTAACTTTTTCGTATTTAGAAATTTCTTCTGACGAATGTCTCAAAGTTTTTATAAAAACTTCTTTTTCATCTTCATAAACGGCTATCTTTGTTGATGTTGAGCCGGGGTTTATTGCTAATATTTTATACATATTTTCTATTTTGATTATTTATTTAAACACATCAGGCAAGCAAGTGCGACACAATAATATTTAGATTTTTCGCTTTCGCTACGCGACATAACGACTACCGGTTTTTCCGTCCCTTGTATCAAGCCGGCAAGTTCACCACCGGCAAAAAGCATCAAGCCTTTATAAAAGCTGTTACATGCTTCAAGATTAGGAAACAGTAAAATGTCGGCATCACCATTTACAGGCGTGGAAACACCTTTGATAGCGACACTTTCCTTATCACAGGCGAGGAAAATGTCAAGCGGTCCGTCTATTATACAATCCGGAAGTTGACCTCTTTCCACCATTTTGCACATCACGGCATAATCGTTAGAATTTTGGAAGCCGTTATTTATCTTTTCAGAAGCTCCGATAAGCGCCACCTTAGGCTTTTCAATGCCAAACTGTTTAGCCATGGCTATACTATATTTAAGCATTGCTATCTTTTGGGACAAATCGGGATAGGGTAAAACAGCGGTGTCGGTTACGAAAAGAAGTTTGTGGTATTTTGGAACCTCAACGGCGCAAACATAGCTCATCACAGCTTTAGGTTTCATCAAGCCGTTTTCTTTATTCAGCACCGCATGCAAAAACTTATCAGTACCTATCAAGCCCTTCATCAAGACATCGGCTTCATCATTTTTGACCATCTTCAGAGCAAGATTCAGAGCTTTCAAATCATCTTTTTCATCAATAATATTGAATAAACTGCCGTCAAGATTTTGCTCTTTGATGATATCTTGGATTTTTGTTTCATCTCCGATAAGCACAGGTGTAGCAAAGCCGTTATCGGCGGCTTCATACAAAGCGTTGATAGTATTTGCATCGTTACCGCAAGCCACGGCTATTTTAAATTTGCGTGCTTTTTGTTTCAGCACGTCTGTAAGTTCATTAAGAGAAGATATAGCCATTATTTTGCCAAAAGAGCCGATAAAGCGATTGAATATAATTTTGTTTTCACTGAGTCGCCGCGGGAAGACAGCACGCACGGGCATTTAGCGCCGGCTACGAATGCGCCTAATTCGGCACCGCAGAATTTTGTATTTGTCTTATAGAAAACATTACCGGACTCGATATTCGGGAACAACAAACAATCTGCATCGCCGGCAACAGGGCTCTTAAGACCTTTTATTTCAACACTTTCTTTATCAACGGCGAGGTCAAATGACAGCGGACCATCGATGATAACTTTGCCGAGTTGTCCTCTATCGCCCATTTTAGCCAAGATAGAAGCGTCAACACAAGCCTGCATCTTTTCCATCACCTGTTCGGTAGCAGCAATAACTGCAAGTTTCGGTGTTTCAATACCTAAGCCTTTAGCTGTATTGATAAGGTATTTAGCGATAGCTACTTTTTGACTGAAATCCGGTTGAGGGATGATAGCCACATCACCGACTACCAACAATTTATGATAATTAGGATTTTCTATTACCGTAACATGACTCAGCACAGCTTTAGGCGGCACAAGACCGTTTTCTTTATTAAGAATTGCTCGCATATATTTATCGGTGCTAAGTAAACCTTTCATAAGAAGATTACCTTCACCTTTATTAATCATATCAACAGCTTTTGCAGCAGCTTTGACATCTACAGGCTCATGAACGACAGTAAACTTGGACATATCCAAGTTGTCTTTTTTACAAGTCTGTTCGATAAGGTTGGTATCGCCGACTATTGTAGCTTCGACAATGCCGAGGTTTATAGCTTTATAAATAGCGTCAAGGGTATGACTGTCGCAGGCATAAGCGCCTATTAATCTTTTAGATGGGCGTGATTTGAGAACGCCGAATAAATTGTCTAATTTTGTAATCATAACAAACATTTATTTAATAGCTTGCAAAGTTATAGCATTTTTTTTAATTTTTCACAAATTCGGGGAAATATATATTTTGGGAGGGGAAATCGTAGATACATTAACATTACGGAAGCGTAGTAAACAATTGAAAAACAGTTTGTGCGGGTCTTTTTTACGTTTATTGGGTTGGATTATTGAAAAAACTGTTATACATTTGCAAACTTTTATCAAAATACTCAAGCAAGTTATAAAACTTTAAATATTAAATACTTATGGCAGAAAAAAAATTTATGACATGTGATGGTAACTGTGCGGCTGCACATGTTGCATACATGTTTAGCGAAGTTGCTGCTATCTATCCTATTACTCCTTCGTCACCAATGGCAGAGTACATTGATGAGTGGAGTGCAGGTGGCAGAAAAAACATTTTCGGTGAAACCGTAAAAGTTGTTGAGATGCAATCAGAAGGTGGCGCATCAGGTGCTGTTCACGGCTCATTGCAAGCAGGTGCTTTAACAACAACATACACAGCATCACAAGGCTTATTGTTGATGATCCCGAACATGTACAAAATTGCAGGTGAATTATTACCGGGCGTTTTCCACGTATCGGCACGTTCATTAGCAGCACAGGCATTATCCATTTTCGGTGACCACGCAGACGTAATGAGCGCTCGTCAAACCGGCTTCGCTCTGTTAGCAACCGGCTCCGTTCAAGAAATTATGGACCTCGCTCCTGTAGCGCACCTTGCAGCTATCAAAGGTCGTGTTCCTTTCTTGCACTTCTTCGACGGCTTCCGTACTTCTCACGAAATTCAAAAAGTTGAGGCTACAGACCAAGATACAGTAGCTAAACTTATCGACCGGAAAGCTCTTAAAGAATATCGTGAACGCGCTCTTAACCCTGAACATCCTGTTACACGCGGTACAGCTCAAAATCCGGATATTTACTTCCAGACAAGAGAAATACAAAACAAATATTACGATGAACTTCCTGACATCGTAGCTGAATATATGAAAGAAATGAGCAAAATTACAGGTCGTGAATATGCTCCTTTCACATATTACGGTGCTAAAGATGCTACCGATATTATCATCGCTATGGGTTCAGTTACCGATACAATTAAAACCGTTATAGATAAATTGAGCAAAGAAGGTAAAAAAGTAGGTCTCGTTACCGTTCATCTGTATCGTCCTTTCTCAGTGAAATATTTACGCAATGTCCTTCCTGAAAATATACAACGCATTTGTGTTCTCGACAGAACAAAAGAACCGGGTGCCAACGGAGAACCTTTGTATTTAGATATCGTTGAGGCATTTAAAGATTGTCCGAAACACCCGATGATTATCGGCGGTCGTTACGGATTATCTTCAAAAGATACAACTCCGGCCCAAATCGTTGCAGTTTACGAAAACCTTGCAGCTAAAGAACCGAAAAACCAATTCACAGTCGGTATCGTTGATGATGTCACTTTCAAATCATTGAATGTTGGTAAAGAATTTTCTATTCTTCCAAAAGGCACTTTCGAAGCTAAATTCTACGGCTTAGGTGCTGACGGAACTGTAGGCGCAAACAAAAACTCTATCAAAATTATCGGCGACAACACCAATAAATACAGTCAAGCTTATTTCGACTATGACAGTAAGAAATCAGGCGGTTATACTTGCTCTCACTTACGTTTCGGCGACCAGCCTATTTTAGCTCCTTACCTCGTAGGCACTCCTGACTTCGTTGCTGTTCACGTTCCTTCTTATTTACGTAAATATGACTGCTTGAGAGGCTTGAAAGATAATGGTACTTTCCTTTACAACTCTCCATGGTCGGTAGAAGAAACCAAAAAACAACTTCCGGATTATGTTCAGAAATATTTAGCCGTTCATCATATCAATATGTACATCATTGATGCTACTAAGATAGCTGAAGAAATCGGCTTAGGAAATAGAACAAATACCATACTTCAATCAGCATTCTTCAAGATTTCCGAAGTAATTCCTTACGATTTAGCTGTTGAACAAATGAAGAAATTCATCGTTAAATCTTACGGTAAAAAAGGTGAAGACGTTGTAAATAAGAATTATGCAGCTGTTGACCGCGGTGGAGAAATCGTGAAAGTCGAGATACCTGCTGAATGGGCTGACATAGAAGTTAAAGCAGAAGAAGACACTCGTGACATTCCTGCTTTCATCAAAAACGTTATGGAGCCAATGGTTGCACAAAAAGGTAACGACCTTCCTGTCAGTGCTTTCAAAGATATTATTGATGGTACTTTCCCTGCAGGCACTACTGCTTACGAAAAACGTGGTGTAGCTTCTCACGTTCCTGAATGGAATGCTGATAATTGTATTCAATGTAATCAATGTTCTTTAATTTGTCCCCACGCAGCTATTCGTCCGGTTGTTATGAATGATGAAGAGATGAAAAATGCTCCGGCAAGCATGAAGACCATCAACATAAAAGCTCCGAAAGAATTAGCCGGCATGCACTTCCGCATGCAGGTTTCCGTTTTGGATTGTACAGGTTGCGGCAACTGCGCTGATGTTTGTCCTGCCAAAACAAAGGCTTTGGTTATGAAACCTTTGGAAAGTCAACTTCACGAAACTGAAAACTGGGAATACGGACAAAAGAAAGTAACTTATAAAGATGATTTATTAGACAAATACGCTTCCGTTAAGAACAGTCAGTTTGCACAACCGTTATTTGAGTTCTCCGGTGCTTGTGCAGGTTGCGGTGAAACTCCGTATATCAAATGTATCACCCAATTATTCGGTGAAAGGATGTTAGTTGCCAACGCAACAGGCTGTACTTCAATTTATGGTGGTTCAGCTCCTGCAACTCCATACTGCAAAAACTATCGCAGTGGTAAAGGTGTTGCTTGGGCAAACTCTTTATTTGAAGACAACGCTGAATACGGTCTTGGTATGGCTACTGCTACCCGTAAAATGAGAGACAGAGTAGAACGTATCATGAAAGAAGCGATTGCTGAGTGTAATTGCTGTCCGCAAGAGTTGAAAGACCTCTTCCAACAATGGATAGATAACCGCGAATGTGGTGTTACAACTGAAAAATTGGCTGCTCAAATTATCCCGATGGCAGAAAAATGCGATTGTGATTATTGCAAACAAATTGTTGATTTAAAAGACCATTTGGTTAAGAAATCACAATGGGTATTCGGCGGCGACGGCTGGGCTTACGACATAGGCTTCGGCGGATTAGACCATGTATTGGCAAGCGGCGAAGACATCAACGTTCTCGTTGTAGATACCGAAGTTTACTCTAACACAGGCGGACAATCATCAAAGGCTACTCCTGCAGGTGCTGTTGCAAAATTTGCTACTTCCGGTAAAAAAATCCGTAAAAAAGACCTCGGCATGATAGCTAAATCTTACGGCTATGTTTATGTAGCACAAGTAGCAATGGGCGGAAGTCAAACACAGTATTTCAAAGCCATCAAAGAAGCAGAAGCATATCCTGGACCATCTTTGATTATATGCTATGCACCATGTATCAACCACGGCATTAAAGTCGGCATGGGACGTACACAAAACGAAGAAAAGATGGCTGTAGAATGCGGTTATTGGCATCTGTGGCGTTTTAATCCCGCTGAAGAAGACGCAGGACAAAACGGTTTCCACTTAGACAGCAAAGAACCGGATTGGAGTAAATTCCAAGAGTTCATCAACGGCGAAGTTCGTTACAACTCATTAGTAAAAACCTTCCCTGAAGAAGCTAAAGAGCTTTTTGCTAAGACAGAAGAATTTGCTAAGATTCGTTACAACGGATACAAAAAATTGAGCGAAGAGAAATAATTGAAAGATGATAAAGAGGCAATGGATTTAGGTTCATTGTCTCTTTTTTTATTTAGAATTACGAAATAAAAATAACAATATTGAAGATAAGAAGTTAATTAACATATTATAAATTATAGCGTTTGCTGTTTATTCGGTACTGCTCCTGAAACCTGAGAAATTTTAAGCAAGTTCAAACTCGAATAAGTCGTAAATGCCTACGCATAGCGTGGGCGTGACTTGTCTGTTTGAACAGGTTTCTCAGGACCTAGGAGCATGGATAATGATCGTCCATGCTTTTTTTATGTCCTGAAGAACACCTGTTTACCGATAAGTAGCCTACCGAAAAAAACTATTAGCGTATGGCAAAAGCGGTAAAGCAACACGGACGTGTTTATACCCCAAATTATCTTGTCAAAATCATATTAGATTTTGGGAACTATTCGTCTACACGCATTATTTCCAAACACGTAATCGACAACAGCTGCGGAGATGGTGCTTTTTTAATAGAAATCGTAAATAGGTATTGCAACGAATTTTTCAACACTAATTCTGACATATCAATCCTTAAAAACCATCTCGAGACCTATATTCATGGAATTGAATTAGATGAAACAGAATATAATTCTTGTATTAATAATCTTAACAAAACTGTCAAAAAGTACAATCTGTCAAACATTTCATGGGATATTCTAAATGCCGATACATTAACCATCAATAAATTTAATGGTAACATGGACTATGTTTTCGGCAACC
This sequence comes from Bacteroidales bacterium, assembly GCA_023230285.1. Lineage (GTDB taxonomy): Bacteria > Bacteroidota > Bacteroidia > Bacteroidales > BM520 > RGIG7150. The sequence continues at coordinate 7,378 of JALNXP010000055.1, forward strand.
ATCCTTACGTACGGGTTCATAACCTTAATAACAATTATGAAGCGGTTAAACAATATCGTTTTGCCGAAAAAGGAATGACAGACTTATTTATAGTCTTTTTTGAGATAGGATTTAATATGTTAGCCGATAATGGAACTATGTGCGAAATCACACCAAGCTCTTGGTTAAGCAGCAATGCAGGAATAGCATTAAGGAATTATATTACATATCATAAAAATCTTTCAGGACTTATTGATTTAGAACACTTTCAACCATTTACAGCCACCACTTATACCCTTATCTCACGTTTCAAAAAAACTCAACAATCCGACAAAGTTGAATATTACATCTTCAATCAAAGCACTAATAGAGAAGAATTTAAGGATAGTATATCTTTAAAAGAGATGACAATTAACGGACAATTTTATCTTTCTTTAAGGGATAATCTTGCGACACTTCAGAAAATAAGGACATCCTATAATTATAAATATGTTTCTGTTAAAAACGGATTTGCAACTCTTGCAGACAAAATTTTCATTGGAGACTTTTCATTTGTTGAAGGTACAATTGAAATTCTCAAAGCATCAATGCGGAAGACTTTTTTGTTACTTTTCTAATCATAAAAAAGTAAAAGAAGAAAAATTTCAATTCTTTATTGTACTTTCGCACTTGCTACTTGAATCTACGCATTTTTAATTTTACATCTCTTGAAATTCTCCAACTTTTTATATACTTTTGCAAACTGTAAACATTCTGTAAATGCAGAGCAACAACGAAACATTAAATAATTAAATAACAATAAAATGAAAAACTTTTCAAAAACTTTAATGATTGCAGTACTTATATTCAGTGCTGTATTTTCTATGAACGCACAAGACTTTAAAAAGTCTGATTTTACAGTATTTCTCGGTGGCTCTATGCCGGTAGGACAATTTAACAAAGGTGTCGACTTAATTTACACGGTATCACCTGAAAACACCCCATTTGAGACAACTTTAGGACATGCAATGTTTGGTGCTAACCTCGGGCTGAGATACACTTACAGATTTGACATTGGAGTTGGTGCTTTTGTTAATGCCGACCTTATCTGGAACGCTCTTGATGAAGAAATCAGAGAAGAATACAACAAAATATCTAAGACAAAACCAATGTACCTCAACATTCCTTTCATGGTTGGTGCTGATTACAGATATGATTTTTCTTATGAATTTGGCGTTTTCGCAGAAGCAGGTATGGGCATCAATTTATTTAAAAAGACGACAGAAGGTTGGTCTGCCAGCGACTCTCACCCTGAAGGTCCTATTGATTATGATTTGAGTAAATCTTTTGCTTATGAAATAGGTACAGGCATTATGATTGCCAACACTCTAAGTATTGGAATACATTTTTACGGACTTGGAAATCATGAATTAAAACCGACAAATTCTACAGACTACACATTAGTCTATAACGGTGAGCCTGAAGCAATTGAAAAAGTAAATATGTTTATGATTAAATTAGGATTTCATTTTTAATGAAATCCTAATTTAAATTTTCAACTATTAGTAAGCATATCCCATAGCTTCGAGAACATCGTCGCTGACATCATATTTTGAACTTGTATAAATCATGGTAACACCATCTGATTTATTAAATATGATGCCGTAATTATTTTTCTCTGCAACATCTTTAATAGCGTTGTATACTCTTTCTTGTATTGGCTTTACCAATTCTTGGCGTTTTTTGTATAATTCGCCGTCAGTGCCGAATTTAGCTTTCTGGTATTCTTTAACCTCTTTTTCTTTAGCAATTATTTCGTTTTCCTTTTTATTTCTAATTTCTTCCGGATATACGACTTTATTTGCTTGATATTCTTTATACAACTTATCTACTTCTGAGAATTTCGCTTCTATTTCTTTTTGCCATTGAGCAGACAGGTCATCAAGTTGAGCTTGAGCATCTGTGTATTCAGGGATTTTTGACAAAATATAATCTGTATCTACAAAAGCGAATTTTTGAGCACTTGCACAAACGCTTACAATTGCGAGAGCTACTATTAACAAATACTTTTTCATAATCAAATATTTAAAATTAAACGAAATAAAAATCGAACAAAAACCGTGCCTAAACTATTTAATCTATTGAACCATTAATAGAGAAGTGGAATTGGCTGCCACCGGCATCGGGCAATCCGTAAACATTATCGAAGCCATAGCCCCAATCGAGTCCCAGCAAGCCGAACATAGGCATATATATTCTGACACCTACACCGGCAGAGCGATACAAATCAAAAGGTTTAAACTCTTTAAACGACAGCCATGAGCCACCTGTTTCAACAAACAGCAGTGCAAAAATAGTTGCGCTAGGATTTAATGAAAGAGGGTATCTTAATTCAAGTGTGTTTTTATTGTAAATTGTACCGCCGATACCTTCATTATAATAATATAACGGTGTCAATGATTCTGACTCATAGCCTCTAAAACCGATGATTTCTTTACCATCTATATTAGTGCTGTAATTACTTAATCCGTCACCGCCCAAATAATATCTTTCGAAAGCTGTAATTCCCAAATCTTTGTTATAGCAACCAAGGAAACCGTATTTAATACGCGCCATAAGCACTAAATCTCCAATAAGTTTTTGATAATAAGCGGCTTTAAAGTCCCATTTATGATATTCAACCCATTTATACTTTGCGTTATCATCCATTGTGCTATATTCTTCTGCCGTCTTTCTGTTAAACAAAGAGTATGGCACAGTTGCTCTAACGCCAAACGATATATCAGAGCCTCTACGCGGATAATATGGTGAATCTGTTGAGCTACGCGACAAAGAGATGCCGTAAGAATAATTATAGAACATACCGTCACCTACTGTCGACTGGAATATAGTGCCATAATTTGTAAGATTATAATTAATCAGGTTAACAGATTGATAAAGTACGAAAAAGTCATCGGGCCAAGCCAATCTTTTCCCAAGTCCGAATACCACTCCATGCTGGTTAAAAGATGCGTAATAAGGACTTGTTTTTTCATATCCTGTTGTGTGGTAATGCGAAAAATAATATGTTGCACTAAAAGCGTTTGGTTTTTTACCTCCGAGCCACGGCTCTGTAAAAGAAGCGCTTACATTCATATAACCTGCGCCATAAGTTTGGAATCTAAAGCTCAAAGCCTGACCATCGCCGACAGGCACAGGACGCCAAGCATCTTTTTTAAAGACATTTCTGATAGAGAAGTTAGAAAACTTGACACCGACTGATGCTATAAGACGACCATAGCCCCAACCTCCGGACAACTCTAATTGGTCAGAAGAAGTTTCTTCTACGCTATATACCAAATCCACCGAACCATCGAGTGGATTTTGCTGTACATCAGGCGTAATAGTCTCTGCATTAAAATAGCCTAAACTTGCCAATTCTCTTTGCGACCTGATAATGTTGGAACGACTGAACAAATCGCCCGGACGGGTTCTAATTTCGCGCATTGCAACAAAATCATTAGTTTTAGTATTTCCTAACAACTTTACTTTATTTATATATGCCTGCTCTCCTTCATATATCTGCATTACCAAATCAATAGAATCGTTTTCCACTAAAGTTTCTATGGGATTAACCCTGAAAAACAGATAGCCATCATCCATATATAAAGAGCTAACGTCCATTCCGGTCAAGTTAAAATTGAGATTAGCTTCCATTTCTTTTTGATTATAGACATCACCCTTTCTAATTTTCAGT
>JALNXP010000102.1 GCA_023230285.1 Bacteroidales bacterium
ATTTTTTACCTTCAGAGACATCTATATCCAGCAACAGATTTGACTTATCAGGAGTAAAATACACCGAGTCTTCAACCACCTTAAAATCTCTATATCCCAACGAATTATACTTTTCAGTCAACTTCATTTTATCTTCGTCCCAACGTTCTTCAACATATTTTGAGCCTTTAAAAATACGTAAATCGACATTGTCGATAAAATACATAGCCGTATTATAAGCTATCTCGCCCATATCAAGGGTCAAAGATTTTTTTACTGTTGACACGAACAAAGTATCGAGATATTCAAACGGGGTAAAATGTCCTTTTTCTTTTGTCTCTTTAAAAGTCATTTTCACTCTTGCATCATCAAGATTTTTGTTGCCATAAACATTAATTTGTTGTATTTTAACTTTTTTATTTTTCTTAATATCGAAAGTAAGGATTAAGCTATTGACTTCGGTAGTATCTTTATTTTGTTTTATATTCACTTCTACATTATAGAAGCCTTTTTTGTTATAATAGGAGTTAATAGAATTATTTACGCGTATTATCATATTTTCGTTTACGATGTCGCCTCTTGTTATATTGATTTCATCACGAAGATTATCTGCATCTGTTTTTCTAATGCCGGTAAAAGCGAATTTAGACAAGCGTGGTCGTTCCATTAAATAGATATTGAGAAATATTTTATCTTCCACTATTGATGTTGCTGTTATGGATACATCTTGAAACAATCCTTGTTTCCACAAATTTTTAATAGCATTAGATATTTGGTCGCCGGGTACATCTATAACATCGCCAACTTTCAGTCCTGATAAAAGTTTAAGGACATTTTCGTCCAGAAACTCGACACCTGTAATAGTGATGCCGCCTATTTCATATTTCTTAGGGGACGTATAGCTGATGCCGTTACCTGAAAATGTATATTGTGCTACAGCTGAAAAGCCTGTTATCATCAACAATAAGAAGAGTAAAATCTGTCTATATTTCATTTTTTTTTGTATTACAATTAACTAAACCGAAGCGTCTGTCGCGGTTCATATACTCATCAATAGCTTCAAAAAGATTTTCTTTTTTAAAATCGGGCCAAAGTACATCGGTAAAATATAATTCCGAATAAGAAGCCTGCCAAAGCAAGAAATTACTTAATCGAAGTTCTCCTCCTGTGCGAATTATCATGTCCGGGTCAGGAAAATCCTTAGTATCAAGATGTTGACTAATAAAACGTTCGTCAATATCATTTTCGGTTATAATATTATTTTTATATTCAAGAAGAATATTTTTTGTTGCTCTTACGATTTCGTTGCGTGATGAATAGTTGAAAGCCAAAATCAGAGTCAGTTTATTATTATTTTTGGTCTTCTCCATACACCATTGATATTTCGCCACCACCTCCGGTTTCATTTTCCCAAAATCTCCGATTACCTTTATTCTTACATTATTATTCATAAGTTTTTCGATATTTGTATTGACCATTTCTATCGAAAGGTCCATCAGAGCATTAACTTCTTGTTCGGGGCGTTTATTATTTTCTGTAGAGAAGGCGTAAAGGGTAAGGAAGGGGACACCTTTAAAGAGGCAAGCCTGTAGGATTTCATCAATAGAATTTGCGCCTTTAATATGTCCGTAGCTGCGTTCTTCACCACGCATAGAAGCCCATCTTCCATTGCCATCCATTATAATGCCTATATGTATTGGGAGCGACTTCATACTAAAAACTTCTCAAGTGGTCTATACATTTTTTATTCCAAGCGACATCAAACATATACGATATACCAATCTGTACAAACGAATACCAATCATTATTTGAGGTGTCGCAAATATACTCTATATCTTTATATCTGTCATTCACAAGATTTTTATTATAATAATACACTCCATCAAGCCAGTCCACATAAGTTTTGTGCATCAGCCATTCAGCTTGTACGCTTATATTTTTAGCTATAGAATATTTCACTCCAAATCCGAAGGCAAAAGTCAGTGCCAAAGAAGAGTTTTTTCGCAATATTTGCAAATTGTCAGAAGCTCTAAAAACTCCATTTTTATTTGAGATATAGCTGTCGTTTAAAAAGCCTCCTGCAAAGTTCAGTTGATATACGGTACCCAAGCCACCAACCATATAAGGAGTAAAATAGTTGGCATTTTTTCCAACCTCAAACGGCAGAAAATTTATCTCTACCATAGCTTTTGTATCAAGTATATTTGATTTAAAATGTGCATCACGTGAAGGGAAATACATTGAAGTAGAGTCGTTTCCGACTAAAGTTCCGTAGTTAACAGACAATCTCAATGCGATACGTGTTCCTATATCTCTTTTTACGTAAACGCCGCCTGTAAATTTAGAGTTTAGAAAATGTTTACCCGGATTTGTTTCGCCTAAATAATAGCCTTCTCCTAAAAAAACGCCAAGCTCCGTCCTTTGCGCAGACAGCTGAAAGCAGGAACAAAAAACCAATAAAATTATAATAATTACTTTAAAAAACTTCATTTTATTAAAATTGCAAAGGTAAATATTTTTTAATTTCTAACATCAATTCCCCAACTCAATTTTTCTCTTATAGTATTAAAAAAATTATCATTTAAAAGTCTGACAATATTGAAATCGTATTTATTTTTTGTAACAATAAATTTGCTACCGCTTTTAAAATCCGATGATGAAGAATCCACATTCACACAAAACTCTTTTTCACGACACTCGACCACAACTTTTATCATGCTACTATCGGGTATAACGATAGAACCCACCGTTAAATTGTGCGAAGCGATAGGACTAAGGACAAAAGATTTAACATCGGGGCATAAAATTGGACCTGCGCAACTCAAAGAATATGCCGTAGAGCCTGTTGGTGTCGCTATTATCAGTCCGTCTCCCCAATATCTGTTCAAGAACAAGCCATCTACCCAAACATTAATTGTCAGCAGAGAATATGGTTCTTTTCGAGAGAAGCACACTTCGTTCAAACCGACATTCATATTGCCAAAAGTATTATTTTCATCTTGTAACGTAATCAGCGAGCGTTCTTCTATAGCATATTGATTATCAAATATTGCGTTTAACACATTATCTATTTTATCGATTTGCACCACCGATAAGAAGCCCATTCTTCCAAAATTAAAGCCCAGTACAGGAATTTTTTTATTGCCGACTAAATGTACTGAGTCAAGGAAAGTTCCATCGCCGCCGATAGAAAACAGAAAAGATGTTTCTTTAGGAAGTCCTTTTAAAGTTGAATACAAAATTGGTTCTTGGGCGTAAGTAATTGTGCCATAAGTTTTTTTATAAAAGCCTTCATCTACGAGTAAACAACAACCTTCAGCTTCAATTCTTCTAATAATTTTTTGGTAAAACTCGAAATATTCATCATGTATTTCTTTACCAAAGACAGCTATCATTTTCATTAATAACGTTTTTCAAAAATAATTCTGCAATATTACAATTATTTTCAAAAATGAGTTGTTAATTATAGACAAAAAATATTTACTTTCGCAATTCTAATTATAAAACATATTAAGATGAGTGAGCCTATAAAACACGAATGCGGCATAGCCTTTCTAAGATTGTTGAAACCTATTGATTACTACTACAATAAGTATGGTACATACTTTTTTGCGCTGAATAAAATGCAGTTGCTTATGGAGAAGCAGCACAACAGGGGGCAAGACGGAGCCGGGCTTGCGTGTGTAAAATTTGATTTACCGCCGGGCAATGTTTATATTGACAGGATACGTTCTAATGATGCCATGCCTATTAAAGATGTTTTTAACAGGATATTTTCTAAAATTGAGCCTTTACATTTAGATGGGCGGCTTAATGAAACATCCGGTGATTGGCTGAAAATGAACGCACCTTTTATTGGTGAAACTTATTTAGGACATCTTCGCTATGGAACTTTTGGCAAGAACAATATAAGTAACCTGCATCCGGTTATGCGACACAATAATTGGAAGACAAGGAACCTCATACTTGCCGGCAACTTCAATTTGACAAATATTCCGGAGTTGTTCTCGCATTTAGTAGAAATTGGTCAATTTCCCGAAAAGACATCTGATACAATAACTATCCTTGAGAAGATAGGACACTTTTTAGATGAAGAAAACGAACGGCTTTATCGATTTTTTAAGCAAGAAGGATACAACAAACACGATGCTACTGCAAAGATAATAGAAAATCTTGACCTTATATCCATTTTGCAGCGTTCAACAAAGAGATGGGATGGGGGTTATGTCATTGGCGGCTTATTAGGGCACGGAGATGGCTTTGTACTTAGAGACCCTGCCGGAATTCGTCCCGCTTATTATTATTATAATGACGAATTTGTAGTTGCAGCTTCGGAACGTCCTGTTATTCAAACCACTTTTAATCTGATGGCTGAAGACATTAAAGAGTTAAAGCCGGCACAAGCATTAATAGTAAAGTATAACGGCAAAATCATTATTGATAATTATACAGATCCGACTACACCGGCATTTTGTTCGTTTGAGAGAATTTATTTTTCGCGTGGAACAGATAAAGACATTTACAGCGAGAGGAAACAATTAGGCAGATGTTTGGCACCTCTTCTTTTAAAAGCCGCAGACTATGACATCAAAAACACTATTTTTTCATATATACCCAATACGGCAATTGATGCTTATTATGGGCTAATGGACGAATTAAACACCTACTGTGACAACCTCAAGTTTGAGAAATTGAATAAATTAGACGACTTGAATGATAAAGAAGCCATCAGTAAAATTTTAAAATTTCACCCTCGATTTGAAAAAGTTGCTGTTAAGGACATCAAGCTCAGAACTTTTATCACCGAAGATTCAGAAAGAGACGATTTGGTTGCTCATGTTTACGACACAACTTTCGGCATTGTACACGAAGGTGTTGACAATTTAGTAATTATAGATGACTCCATTGTAAGAGGCACTACACTCAAACAAAGTATTATTAAAATATTAGACAGATTAGGTCCAAAGCATATTATTATCGGTTCATCGGCTCCACAAATCAGATATCCGGATTGTTACGGTATAGACATGGCTAAGCTATCTGATTTTGTGGCGTTTAATGCTGCCATTGCTCTACTTAAAGAACATAACATGAATAACATCATAGATGAAACATATCAAAAGATAATAGATAGTACAAAAAATGATGATATTTACAAGATTAATTTTGTAAAGGACATTTATAAACCATTTGCGAGTGAAGAAATTTCGAGAAAAATTGCCGAATTGGTAACTCCTAAATATTGCAATGCTAAAATCAGTGTAATATATCAGACTATAGAAAATTTACATAAATCTTGTTCCAACAATACCGGTGATTGGTATTTTACCGGCAACTATCCTACTCCGGGAGGGAATAGGGTTTCAAATATAGCTTTTATCAACTATTATGAAAATAAAAATGAGAGAGCTTATTAATGTAAATAAAGGAATATAAACAAAAAAACCTGAGCGAATGCTCAGGTTTTTTTGTTTATATAAAAGCAGCAATATTAGCAGCAATTGTTTCAAATTCCTGTTGTGTAAGTTTCAGCTTTTTGCGCGTAAAATCCATGTCAGCAGATTCATTAATAGGGACTAAATGAATATGAGCATGGTCAACATCCAAGCCGATAACAGCGACTGCTACTTTTTTGCAAGGATACGCCTTTTTAATGGCTACGGCTATTTTTTTAGCAAACAGAAAAAGTTTTTGATATAAATCATCGTCAACATCAAACAAGTAGTCAATTTCCTTTTTAGGGACTACCAAGACATGACCTTTTGTCAATGGATTAATATCAAGGAAAGCGAAGCAATCTTCATTTTCTGCGATTTTATAGCAAGGTATTTCGCCTTTAATTATTTTAGTAAAAATAGATGACATAGTTTAGCGGGTTATGGATAATATTTCTAATGACAATATACCTACGGGCACTTTAATTTGAGCTGTTTCTCCGACTGTTTTGCCGAGTAGTCCTTTAGCTATAGGAGAAGCCACAGAAAGTTTCATTTCGCGTAGATTAGCTTCATTTTCGGGAACAATTGTATATTCCATTTCTTTATTAGTAGACAAGTTACGAACTTTAACTTTTGAGAGTATTAGAACCTTATCGGCATCTAATTTAGATTCGTCAATAATTTTAGCATATCTTATAATTTCTTGCATCTGGGCTATTTTAAGTTCCAACAGACCTTGAGCTTCTTTAGCGGCATCGTATTCAGAATTTTCAGATAAATCGCCTTTATCCCTTGCTTCAGCTATTTGCCTTGAAATTGCAGGGCGTTCTTCAGTAATTAGATGAAGTAGTTCATCTTTCATTTTTTTTAAACCGTCTTCGGTAAAATATTTAACTTCTGACATAATGTTTGTAATTTAGTAAATCTATGGTTAAAGCAAAATAATACAAACGAAGGGACCCCATATAGGGGACCTTTCGTTTGTATAAAAAGAATAATATGTTAAGATTAAATCTTAAAAATCAAATTTGAGACCGACAGTATGTATTCCGCTAACGCGGCTGGTAAAACGGTAACTGTAGTCGAGGTCGAAACCGGTTTTTGTCTTTTTATTTACCGGAATTTTGATTGTAGCGCCACAGCTTGGACCGGAGTATATTGACCGTCTTGTTTCGAGGTTGAAGATACCATTTTCATAGGTATAGCCACCACGCAAGATTAATATATTCTTCAGAGATACTTCAGCACCGACTGCGATTTGGTCATTAGAGAAAGCATTAGAGATGAATGTTCCTGCCAATGTCAGACGATAATCATTTTCAAAGTTAAAGTCGTAAGCAAGACCAATAAGCAATTGAGCAGGCAGTTCAAATTCTGAAGCACGAGCTTGAAGTGTAAATTGATTTTGACCATGACCATTAAGAGTAGTACGAATAGCGAGACCATCGCCATTAAATCTCATTGTTGGTCCCCAATTTTTAAGGGTGATACCGAATTTCAAATTATCTGTTTTACCTGTAACGTATTGGATACCCACATCGAAGCCGATACCGGTAGCACTTAAGTTAGAGATAGATTCATTAATAATTTTCACTTGGATACCTCCATAAATACTATTAGAGAACATTTTTGAATAAGAAAGTCCTATGTTAATATAGTTAGGGCTATAAGTACCGAGACCACCTTCAGGGCTGTCGGTAGTAGTTCTTTCTATTTCACCCCAAGAAATATTAGTAAGATATAAGCCAATAACGCCGGTTTCGCCGACTTGTTGGGTTAAGCCTACTGTATAGATATTACTTGTAATATACCTCATGTAGCTAAATGCGACATCGGTTCCTTTAGTAAAAGCAGTTCCTGCTATATTGATAAATGTACCTTCTACACCTCTAACAGTACCTGAATTACAATTACCCCAACCGGAGCTTGCTCCCCAAGGGTTAATCAATAATTCATCTGCACCTGCTTCGCCGGTACGGTCTTTATTGCCTGCAAAAAGAAGAACCGGACTTATTATAAAAACTGCAATTAAGGCTGTTAAATATTTTCTATATAATTGTTTCATCACTTATAATTTTAATTTAATAACAAAAATTATGATTTAGAAGGTATTCAAGTCTACAGGACGTAACTGACCAAACCATTTCAAAGTTCTTTCTCCGACACCCGGAGCACTAACATGTATGATATACACACCACTTGAAATCGGGATATTATATGCGTTTTTCAAATCCCAATCTTGGTAAGTAACATCACTTGATTTACTGAACTGTCTTATCAGCAAACCACCTGAGTTATAAATAGTGATAGTACAAGTATGTGGTAAATTTGTAATTTTAATCACATTATCCAACTGCGTAGCATCATAGTCGCTCAATCCATAATAAGGATTAGGAACAACATTGATTTCGTCAAGTTCTGATACCAATTTTTCCTTAACATTTTTCTCTGTTGCCAAGTTATTCATTGAGAAAGTATAAACAGGGAAATATTTATTATACAGATGTTCTGTTTCTATTGTATCATTAACTTTATAGCTTGAGAAGTTTCTTTCGTAAGGTCTGTTAATACGTATTTGGACGGTAGCTTTATTCTCTAAATAAGATTGATTTTCGTCATAAGCATCAAAGCCGTTACTAATCAAAGGCATACCAACCCACATTATATTACCATAGACTGCACTACGTCTTTGAACTACCAAAGCATTCTGAACGTTAGTATTTGTCATATTAAAATAAGCCCATGCACCGGCATCATAAGCGGGGCTGTCAAAAGTTGGATTTGGTTCATTTCCTACCACACCGGTATTACTACCAAACACGTATACATAATGTTTACCACCCATCAACAATGCAGAAGAAGGAGGATTAGTATAATATGACGGTGGATAATACATACTAAGTACGACATTTGATGTCGGGTTCCATTTCATATCTCGTCCGTTTTCACCTACTA
>JALNXP010000271.1 GCA_023230285.1 Bacteroidales bacterium
CCTTCGCAGGCACGTTCTAAACGTTCTCCGTCTCTGACATCGCCAATAAAAAATCTTAACTGAGGGTATTTATCAGCAGGATACATCTGCTTCATATTAAACTGTTTAAGCTCTCCACGAGAATAAATTACAATACGTTTCACATCAGGATAATCACGAAAAATGGTTTTCACAAACATTTTTCCAAACGAACCGGTTCCTCCGGTAATAAGAACTGCTTTATTGTTCAACATAGTATATATTTTAATTAAATCTATTCAAGATATTATATAATAACTTGCAAAGTTATATGAAATTTTTCATTTACATGTAAACCGATTAATTTTTTCAATATTATTTATATGCCAATTGAAATTTTATTTTTTTCTATCTACTCTTTTCCCAAACATACCACTTATACACTCTCCTAACCCCTTCTTCCAAGCTAATTTGATATTTCCAGCCTAAACTGTGTAACAAACTAACATCCAATAATTTGCGAGGCGTGCCGTCAGGATTTGTCGTATCATAAACGATGTTGCCTTCGTAATCAACCACCTGCTTTATTATCAAAGCAAGGTCGTTGATGGACAAATCTTCGCTTGTCCCAATGTTGACGTGTGATTCAGCAGGATTTTACAATGCTATCGCTTTTTCTATTAAAAATGATTTAATAACATCATTTTTAATAGGTTCCATTAAATAATCTACTTCTTCGGAATAATCAATATCCTGAAAGTAAGATAATTGAGCCCTAAATAATTTTTCGGAAAACATGCTGCCAAAGATATCATCAGCTCTTTTAGATATTTCATTTATTGAAAAATAATACACAAGAAGAAAATAAATATCAACGTAATCTTTCCATTTAGATCGCCTTCCTAACGCATACGCTTTCATAGCTGCTAAGTCAATTAATGAAGGCATCCTAAAGCAATTTTCAAAGGTCTTTAATGAATTAATGTGAAATGGATACTGAAAAAATGTTAGTTTTACATTATTAACTGTCAAATTCATTTGTTCTGTAACACGTCTGGTGATAATATATTCAGAATAAAAATTAGAAATTTTGTCAATGTTTTTTTTATGATTTATGTCTGAATATTTAAACAAATCAAAATCAATAGACCGCCGATGTCCAATATACAACGCAATAGCTGTACCTCCTACTAAATAATATTCTCGTTTAAAAGTGCTTATAAGAGGAAGTAGTTGTTGCTGATCAGTATTAAGAATCTCGTTGTGTAACATATTTATGAAATAAAAGAGTGAAAAAATTGTATATTTCCGGATAATAATTGTTTTTTGCCCGCCCTTTAGCAGAAAAAAACACTTTAGCAACTTGTTCTATCCCCATAATAGCAATCAATTCTTTAACATCATTCATAGAACCATAATTCAAAATCGATTCTACTAATAAAGCATCACTGATATTCATCTTTTTATCAGAAGGAATATACCAAAACAATGAGGCATGCTTTTCTATAAACTTTTGTTTCAATTTATCCATTTGATAAAAGTAAATTTCTATTAGAATGTTCTGCAAAAATACAGAACTTTTTTACATTATACTTTTTTTGATATAATTTTTTCAATCAATTTTTTCCCCAACATACCACTTATACACTCTCTTCACACCTTCTTCCAAGCTAATTTGATGTTTCCAGCCTAAACTGTGTAACAAACTCACATCCAATAATTTGCGTGGCGTGCCGTCAGGCTTTGTCGTATCATAAACGATGTCACCTTCGTAATCAACCACCTGCTTTATTATCAAAGCAAGGTCATTGATTGACAAATCTTCGCCTGTTCCGATGTTGACGTGTGATTCGGCAGAATAATTGTTCATAAGAAACACCAACGCATCGGCGAGGTCGTCTACATACAGAAATTCGCGTAAAACCTTACCTGTTCCCCAAAGAACAACTTCCGGCTTGTGCTGAACTTTTGCCTCGTGAAACTTGCGAATCATAGCCGGCAAAACGTGCGATGTCTTTAAATCAAAGTTGTCGTTGATGCCATACAGGTTGGTAGGCATTGCAGAAATAAAATCGCAGCCGTACTGACGGCGATAGAACTTACACATCTGCATACCCGAAATTTTGGCTAAAGCATAGCCTTCGTTAGTCGGCTCGAGCGCACCAGTCAAAAGATATTCTTCTTTTATAGGCTGCGGTGCCATTTTAGGATAAATGCATGAACTTCCTAAAAATAGCAATTTCTTAACCTTATATTCATAAGCTGCATGCACTACATTGCTCGAAATCATGAGGTTATCATACATAAAATCGGCGGGCGCAGTGCTGTTCGCTAAAATTCCACCGACTTTTGCGGCTGCCAAAAAGACATATTCCGGCTTTTCGACCTCAAAAAACTTATTTACAGCCTCCTGATTTCGTAAATCCAATTCTTTAGAACTGCGATAGATAATATTTGTATATCCATTTTTCTGCAAGCAACGCATAATAGCGGAGCCAACTAAACCGTGATGACCGGCGACGTAAATTTTAGAGTTTGTAAGCATTATTTTGTCGTTTAGTGTTTAATCGTTTAGCTTTTAGCCGTTTAGTGTTTAGTCTTTTGATAACATCATTACCTTTCTTAATCTTCAACACCCTTTCCTCCCTAATCATTAAACGTTAAAAAATCCATTATACTGTTTTCATATCCTCATAAACCATCAACCTCACCAATTCTCTGAACGAGGTCTTAGTAGGATTCCATCCTAAAAGTTTCTTCGCTTTGTCCGGATTTCCAAGTAATTGTTCTACTTCGGTGGGACGATAATATTTAGGGTCAACCTCAACCAGTATTTCATTGGTCTCAATATTTATTCCTTTTTCATTCTCATTTTTTCCTTCCCAACGAAGGTTGATGCCGGCTTCTGCAAATGCGAGTGTACAAAATTCTCTTACAGAATGCATTTCACCGGTGGCAATAACAAAATCTTCGGGTTTGGAATATTGTAAGATAAGCCACATACATTCTACATAATCTTTGGCATAACCCCAGTCGCGCATAGCATTCAGATTTCCTAAATACAATTTGTTTTGTTTCCCTTTAGCTATGCGGGCAGCCGCTAAAGTGATTTTACGAGTAACAAATGTCTCACCACGTCTTTCACTTTCATGGTTAAACAAAATTCCATTGGCAGCAAACATATTATAGGCTTCGCGATAATTTTTGGTAATCCAAAAACCATACATTTTAGCAACGCCATAAGGTGAACGCGGATAAAAAGGTGTAGT
>JALNXP010000018.1 GCA_023230285.1 Bacteroidales bacterium
ATCAGCACCATAAGTTAAGCCGAAACAAGATAGAACTATCATGAGTATTGATATGAGGACAGGATAAGTTTTACTGTCAACTTCTTCTTTTACTTGCTCCACAGTACCCGAAGTCTGAATTTGTATTATTATAAATATTATTAATAATATTATACCGGTTATACCTTCAATAGCGTTTATATTTCCATCTTGGGAAGCAAAATAGAATAAAAATGATGCTATAATCATAATTGGTACATCTATTTTCTTCGTGTTTTTGGAAATTTGCAGTGGGTATATGATTGCAGAAATGCCTAAAATGAAGGCTATATTTGCAATGTTTGAGCCAACTACATTACTTATTGCTATCTCTGAATTGTTTATTAGTGCTGCTTTTAAACTTACTAATAATTCCGGTGCAGATGTACCGAATGCCACAATTGTCATACCAATAATTAAAGTGGAAACTTTTAATTTTGAAGCAATGGATACGCTCCCCTTTACCAAAAAATTTCCACTTAATATTAGAAGTATTAATCCGCCAGCCAATTTAAGCTCGTCCATCGATGCTTTTTTTATTATTGATATATTCGCACATCAAAAACGCATCTTCTTTTTCTAAAATTATAGGCTGTATAACGGATTCATATTTATATGGAACGTATTTTTCCAATATTACGGCTGCAAACATTTCATCTTTTGATGTTAATGCTGCCATCCTTAAGCCTGACGAACTTTTTACACTGAATTTATTCAATTGTTCATAATTCTTTTTCTCTAATACGGTGTACAAATTATAATATTCATTATCAGGATAATATATGTAATGCGTGTCGGTTTTGCTGCCTGTCGCCTTGAGAACTGTCATCTTGCTTTTCGTAAATATCAATAAAATTGATACTGCGGCTAAAATAAATCCTAACGAACCTACCCATATCTGAATTTCATGGTTGTTTTTTAAGTATATAGATAAGAATATTAATATCATGCTGATAGTCAATAAAGTAATGTATACAGTTATCGCAATTATATTCTTTTTTTTGTAGCAATAGGTGTTGCTTATTTCTGAAATGTTATTTGTTTCCATTATATAAATTTTTTTTGTTGATAATATAAAATACTCGCTTTGGATAAATAATATATCCTTTGTATGCGCCCATACTGTGATAGACAACATAATTTTGATTAATGAACGTCAGTTGCGAATTGTGCCGACTTTAATCGTGATATGTGTGTAAGGTATTCTATATTAGTATTTTACAATAAAAATATATATATTTTAGAATGTGATTTGAATATAAAAATACAGGTAGCAAGTAAGTTTTGTTTCGTGTGTGACTTTTTATTGCCGCTGTATTGTCAGAAAGTGCGGTGAGCCATATCTTACCGATATAAGTTACTGTTCTGCAATTATTTATGTTGTAATAAGAACCGTTTAATGATAACGAATTGATTTTGTTTAAACAAAATATTTGATATTCATCATTATAAATTGATTTATAGTCAATTTGATATTCGTGACGACAATTATTGTCAATAGAACTGCCATTATCTTTCTTGCCGTTGCCAATAAAGATATAACAGCCTGTAAATAAGCATATTGAAATTATTAATAATTTAAAATTGTCGCTCATCTGACTAACACAATAATTTTGTGCAAAGTAAATGTATTTTTTGATAATATCGGCTTGTTTTATAAAAAAAAACGAGCCGATATTTTATCGTTAAATTTTTCTAAGTGCTTTAATTTGAGCTGAAATTACGGCTATTTTTTCTTCTGTATCGGCTTTCTTTTTCTTTTCTGTTTCTACGATGTTTGCAGGTGCATTGGCAACAAATTTTTCGTTGGATAATTTTTTCTCTACGGAAGATAAAAATCCCTGCATGTATTCCAAATCTGCATTTAGCTTCTTTATTTCGCTTTCAATATCAATGTTTGTTGGTGCCGGAATATAGTATTCGGTTGTTGCGATTATGAAACTTAATGCGCCTTCTATTTTGTCGTTAACGTATTCTATTGAATCAAGATTGGTCAATTTTGATATTACGCTGTCAAATGTTGTATCAGCTTTTTCGTTGTCATTTTTCTTTATGCAGAGAGATAATTTTTCTTTTTGAGCAATGTTTTTTTCAAGTCTTAATGTACGAATGGCAATTATTACTTGAGAAGCTGCTTCAAATTTATTCAGTATTTCTTTATTATAAGGCTGTACACAAGGCGTTTTTGACATCATGATACAGTCTTTTTCTTCTCTTTCTCTTAATGTGTGCCAAATTTCTTCTGTTATAAATGGCATAAAAGGATGAAGTAACTGCATCAATTTTTCGAATAAATTAATTGCGCTGTTGTAAGTTGTTGTGTCGATAGCTTCTCCGTAAGGCGGTTTAATTATTTCAAGATACCATGAGCAGAAGTCGTCCCATATCAATTTGTAGACAGTCATGAGTGCTTCGGAGATTCTATAATCAGCAAATTGATTGTCAAGGTGTTCTATTGTAGCGTTGATTTTAGCGTCGAGCCATAAAGAAGATGTTGCAGCGTATTCTGGTTGTGCTTTTTTATCATCAACAGTCCAACCTTTTACGAGCCTTAGTGCGTTCCATATTTTATTGGCGAAATTTCTACCTTGTTCGCACAGAGATTCGTCAAAAGGTAAGTCGTTGCCGGCAGGTGATGTTAACAACATTCCAACTCTGACACCATCTGCGCCGTATTGCTGTATCAGCATTAGCGGGTCAGGTGAATTTCCTAACGATTTAGACATTTTTCTGCCTAATTTATCTCTAACGACACCGGTGATATATACGTTGTGGAAAGGCACTTCATTTCTAAATTCCAATCCTGCCATGACCATTCGTGCTATCCAGAAGAACAATATATCCGGTGCGGAAATAAGGTCGTCTGTAGGGTAGTAGTATTTTATATCTTCATTGTCGGGGTTACGTATGCCGTCGAATACGGAGATTGGCCATATCCACGAAGAGAACCATGTGTCAAGAACATCTTCATCTTGCCGTATGTCGTCTATGGATATATTGCCGGCATGTAGTTCGTCAATAGCTTTTTGTAAAGCTTCTTCTTTGGATTTTGCAACTATCATTCTGTTGTCCGGCAGGTAATAAACCGGTATTCTTTGTCCCCACCACAACTGTCTGCTTATACACCAGTCTTTAACGTTTTCCATCCAATAGCGGTAAGTATTTTTGAACTTGGCGGGATGAAATTTGATGGTGTCATTTTCTACGACATCAAGAGCCGGTTTTGCAAGTTCTTTCATCTTCATGAACCATTGTAGCGAAAGTTTAGGCTCAATTGGAGCATGTGAACGTTCCGATAAGCCTATTTTGTTGATGTATGGCTCGATTTTTACCATATAGCCTGCTTTTTCAAGGTCTGCGGAGATTTCCTCGCGGACGACAAAGCGGTCTTTGCCAACGTATAATTGAGCATTTTTGCTTAAAGTGCCATCGTTATTCAGTATGTCAATTGAAGGCAGGTTGTATTTGAGACCTATGTTGTAGTCGTTGATGTCGTGTGCCGGCGTAATTTTTAGACAGCCGGTGCCAAATTCCATGTCGACATATTCGTCTTCAATGATTGGTATTTCTCTGTTTATCAGCGGTACTATTACTTTTTTGCCATGAAGATGCTTAAATCTTTCGTCATTAGGGTTGATACAGACAGCCGTATCGCCCAAAATTGTTTCTGGACGTGTAGTTGCTATGGTCACCCATTGATTTTCTTCTCCGACAATTTGATACCTTATATAATATAACTTAGCGTGCTGTTCTTCGTATATAACTTCTTCATCAGATACGGCTGTAAGTGCTGCCGGGTCCCAGTTTACCATTCTTACTCCTCTGTATATCAATCCTTTGTTGTACAGATATATAAATACGTCTATTACAGAATCATACAGTGTTTTATCCATTGTAAAACGTGTCCGCGACCAGTCGCAAGATGCGCCTAACTTTCTTAATTGTTTGAGGATTATTCCGCCGTGTTTTTCTTTCCATTCCCATGCGTATTTCATAAATTCATCTCTGCTGAGGTCGAATTTGCTGATGCCGCGTTCTTTCAGCATGTTGACTACTTTGGATTCGGTTGCGATAGAGGCATGGTCGGTACCCGGCAGCCATAAAGCATTAAATCCCTGCATCCTTTTTCTTCTTATCAGGATGTCTTGTATGGTGTTGTTTAACATGTGTCCCATGTGTAAGACACCGGTGACGTTTGGCGGCGGGATAACGATGGTATAAGGTGTTCTGTTATCGGGTTTTGATGAAAAGAAGCCGTTTTCATCCCAAAATTTATACCACTTCTCTTCGGTTTGTGAAGGGTCGTATTTAGAAGCTATTTGCATATAAAAAAATTCAAAAACATTACTACAAACTGCAAAGATAGTGTAAAATTTTTAATTTTGGCAAATGTACGTGATGATTTTCTTATTTGAAATTTTAACAATATAATTCATAGTTCTGAAAACAAAAAAAGCGACTAAAAATAGTCGCTTTTTTTGTTTGTGGGAGTTACTGGGGTCGAACCAGTGACCCCCTGCTTGTAAGGCAGGTGCTCTGAACCAACTGAGCTAAACTCCCTTCGTTTTGCGATGCAAAGATATAAATTTTTTTTATTATCACACTTTTTTTTGAAAAATATTTTTGTTGTGAGTTAACGTGCTGATAATGACAATGTTGTAATTACTGCCTGCCGCATAATAGCTTGTAATTACAAGAAGAACAAATGTTTTTAGAAGTTGTTGAGGTGAATGATTGGTCGGAATTTTTTATCTCAATTACAATCTGTTTGACGAAATCTGAAATTTTATCGATGGTATCGTCATCTATAAGTGTACTTATCATAACTTCTTTGACCTGCTTTGTGGAAAAGTCTTTGTGACGTAAAGCGTATAAACCTGCCGAAAAATTACTTATATGCTTATTGTAATATATTAAGTAACTGTATAATAATAATTGTATGGCTTTTGTATTTGGCGCAGCGAAAAATTTATTGTCATTGATTTCAAATGATTTTTCTCCGGTATTACCTGTTTTATAATCCATAATTCTGATTTGCCCATTGACTTCTTCAATTCTGTCAATTATTCCGTATAAAGTGATGCTGGTTGTATTATCTATTTTTACTTCTTGCAAATGACTGTTCTCTAATTGTCTTATAATTAATGTGTTATTTGTCTCGACTTTGTATTTGTCGCTTTTTATCATGGCTGTCACATAATTTTGTATGAGGCGTTTTAACAATAGATTTCTTCCGGATTCTGCTTCAATTTTTTGTTTTTTAAAACTGTCTTCTATAGCTTGCTCAATATTTTTTTCTATTTCTATAAAATCATCTTTTGTAAGACGATTATTTAATTTGTTATTATATAAGGTGTGTAATGTGTCGTGTATCAATGTTCCCATCATTGCAGGGTCTATCAATTCGCTATCGGTTGTGTCTTTAACACCTAATATGTATCTATAATAAAATTTGAGTTGGCAGTCTATGTAAGTATTGAAAGCTGATGGTGAAATGTTCTTTTTCAGAAAAGCTTTTATGTACTTCATCACCGTATCATCTTTTTCTATTACGTCTATTTTGTTGCTGTTTATCAGCTTGTTAGAGTTGATATATGTCTTTTGCCGGATTACTGTATCGGGATTGTAAGTTGGCTGTTCGTAAATTAATTGAGCTATGTATCTGCTTTTTTCGTTTGTTCCGATGCTTCCTTCGGCGGAGTTGTAAATCAGGTAGATGTTTTGCGATCTTTGTATTAATCTGTAAAAATGATAAGCGAAGACGGCGTTTTTCTCTTTCTCTGAAGGCATTTTATTTTCTTTGATTATTTCATACGTCAAAAAATTTGAAAGAGGTGTTTTCTTCGGAAGTATGTCTTCGTTGAGAGATAAGATGATGACGTTTTTGAAATCCAAGAGGCGTGTTTCTAATAAGCCGAGTATTTGCAGTCCTCTGAGTGGCTCACTTTTAAAAGAAACGCTGACTTCTTCTAAATAATATTTTATTAATGCCGCAAGATTTGCGACTTCATTTATTACGGTGTTTGATTTAAGGTCTGTTTTTATTTCGTCAAATATCGTTAATAAATTTATAATTATTTCTGTTTCAATTACATAGCCATCTAATTTGCTTATAGTATTGTATAATTTATTTAAAAGTATGGTGATAGTTTCTAACGCTTGTAAAGAGTTGTTGTTCCAAGGCAGAAGGAAGTCTAATAGGTTGGTTTCCAATGTTTTGCCAGATAAATCAGCTATAATATCAGCACTTAAAATTTCTTTTTTGAGAATATTATTTATCTCAATCTGCAAAATACATTCGTTTTTTATCAGAATTTTGAATATCGGATTTTGAACTATTTTGTTGATATAGTTTGTTTTGTAGCAAGATTCTTTGTTGTTGTTGCAGATGGCTTTTGTATGCAATGAAAAGATGTCGGCTATAAGTTTGTTGATAGGGTTTGCGGCTAAAGGAACGCCTAAGGTGATGTTGGGTTTGTTGTATTTTTCGGGTATAGAATTTAGCATTGGGAGCAACAAATTTTCATCAGCGAGTACTATCACAGTTTCGTCAGCATCAAAATCGTTGTCAACAAGTATTTTATGTGCTATTTTAGTTTGCTGTATGTTTCCTGCTGTATTGATGATGGTTATATTTTTTTGCATAGAGAAGCAGTTGCTCAAAATGGCATTTTCATCGTTCCAAAGTTTTAGATGTCTACGAAGAAAGAGTCCGGCTTCCTGCATTTCGTTTTCTACATAATATTTGTCGGCATCCCATATAAACTCGGCTGTTTGGCTTTTATGTAAATGGTCAAATATGGTTATTTCGCTTTTACTCAAAGCATTAAATCCGATAAACAATATTTTTTCCCATGTTATGCTTTGGGAGATTTCTTCTATATTTTCCGCTACATATCTGTATAATTGTCCGCTGTAACATAAGTTGTTGTCGAATAGTAATTTGCGAAGTTCGCTGTAATATTTTTTTAATGTAGATAAAAATTCTATATGGTGTTTTTCAAAATCTGTAAGTTGTTGTTTTTCAGGCGACCAGAGTTCTATGGCTTTAGCTTCCGATAAATAGTTGAAAGTATGTTCAGCATCAGCCATATATAAGTCTATTTCATTAAAATCTTTGAGTGCGGAAGAAGCCCAGCCCAAGAAGTTGGTGAAAGATTTATCATCTGATATTTTACAATGTACTTCGTAAAATTTGAGCAATAAAGTAACAGTATCAGCAGTAATCAAGGTTTTTTTTACAGCTGCTAAAGCGGTTATAAACTCTTGAATAGACATTATTTCGGGTGCGAAATTTGCTTTGTGCAAGCTATTGAATATTTCGTGTTGCAGATGAGTTTTTGCTCTGTTGTTAGGTACAACCAAGCATAAATCCATGAGATTTTGCTCGTACTTTGAAATAATGAGCTGTGTAGTTTGTTGCAGAAATGTAGTGGAACAATTATTGTTTTCTACCATGTATCTTCTCTTAAATGGTTTATGATTACGTTTATATTTTTATATTTCTTCTGATAGTATTCGGCAAATTTTTCGGCGCAGTATACGGAGCGATGTTTGCCGCCGGAGCATCCAAAGGATACTTGCAGCATATTGAAATTGCGTTGTATGTATTTTTTTACTGATATTTCTGTGATATTAACTGCATAATCAAGGAAGTCGTAGACTTCTTTTTCATTTTCCAAGAAATTTATTATCGGAAGATCTTTCCCGCAGAATTGTCGCAGTTCAGGGATCCAGTAGGGGTTAGGCAGAGCGCGACAGTCGAAGACGAAGCCACCGCCGTGAGAATGGTCTGACGGGACACTGTTATATAAATATGAGAAAGATGTAACTATTAAATTCAGCTTGTCGGGAACGATATTGTTGTTATTGTTTCCCAAGTTTTTTTTTGCTTTAATTGATGAGAACACGTTTCGCAGCTCCGGCAGTTTAAAGCTATCGACATCAAGTTCTTGCAAAAGCGAGTAAGTATTTTCGAGGCTTATTGATATACTTTCGTAAAAGTGAGGTTTCCTTTCTATTAAGCCTCTGAAACCGTAAGCACCAAGTGTTTGCAGTATGCGTAACAATCTCATTATCAGCACATCATTGTCGAAATGTTTTTTATCATAATCTATATATTGTGAGATAAAGTTGTAATAATCATTTTTCAAAACACTTCTGTCATCATCGATAAATCCGGCTTTTGCCTGATAGATAAAAGAGACGAGGTCATAAGTGCAAGGACCTTTTCTGCCGCCCTGATAATCTATAAACCAGGGTTCATTATTACGGATTATGATGTTTCTGCTTTGGAAGTCGCGGTACATGAAAGAGTTGGTATTAGCGGCTAAAGCTTTGTCGGCGATAAAGTTGAAATCTTTTTCGAGGGCGAGTTCGTCGAAGTCAACATTTATCACTTTCAAGAAGTTGTATTTAAAATAGTTGAGGTCCCACATTATAGACATTTTGTCGAAGGTTGGTGTAGGGAATGCGAGAGAATAGTTGATATTTTTTGATGCTGCGAACTGTATATTGGCGAGACACTTCAGCGATTTACGGCAAAGTTCCGTAAGATAGTCATTGAGTGTATTGTTTTTTTTTGTTGTGATGAGGTCAAACAGAGCAATATTGCCGAGGTCTTCGAGCAGGTAAATGTTATCGGTTTCGTCAGCAGCTATGATTTTCGGAACATTAGCGCCGGCTTCGTCAAAAGTTTGTGTAAAGTTCAGAAAGGCTTTTGTTTCTTTAGAGTTTGAAGAATACACAGCGATACAACTTCCTTTTGGGAATGTAATTCTGTAATAAACTCTGTTTGAGCCTGAGCCTGTTATTTGTTTGGCGGACCAGTTATTGCAGTAGTTGTCTATAAGTTTTTTCAGTTTAGGATTCATACAATTTATATTGTTCATATAATATTGTACAAAGGTAGCACTAAAAAAATTATTATCCGTTCATAGAAGCTAAAAATTCTATATTATCTTTTGTAAGTTTCATACGGTCTCTGATAAATTCCATAGCTTCTACGGGGTTCATGTCGGCGAGATGGTTTCTCAGTATCCAAACTCTTTGTAATATTTCTTTGCTTATAAGGAGGTCTTCGCGTCTTGTGCCGGAGGAGACGATGTCTACGGCAGGGTAAACGCGTTTATTGGATAATCTTCTGTCTAGTTGCAGTTCCATGTTGCCGGTACCTTTAAATTCTTCGAAGATGACTTCGTCCATTTTGGAGCCGGTGTCGATAAGGGCAGTAGCGAGGATGGTCAGTGAGCCGCCGTTTTCTATTTGTCGTGCGGCACCGAAGAAGCGTTTCGGTTTTTGTAGTGCGTTGGCTTCTACGCCGCCGGAGAGTACTTTGCCGGAAGAAGGGGATACGGTATTGTAAGCGCGAGCAAGTCGGGTGATAGAATCAAGTAGAATTACGACATCGTGACCACATTCGACCATGCGTTTAGCTTTTTCGAGAACTATGTTGGCTATTTTCACGTGTCTGTCAGCCGGCTCATCAAAGGTAGAGGATATTACTTCGGCTTTAACGCTGCGTTGCATGTCGGTAACTTCCTCAGGCCGCTCGTCTATAAGTAATACTATAAGGTAAGCGTTAGGGTGGTTGTATGCGATGGCGTTAGCTATCTCTTTGAGTAATACTGTTTTACCTGTCTTGGGCTGGGATACTATCAAACCTCTTTGCCCCATACCTATCGGAGCAAACAAGTCGATGATTCTGGAAGACATTGTCTCGTACGGGTGTCCTGTGAGCTTGAATTTCTTCTCCGGAAACAGCGGTGTCAAAAAGTCGAAAGGTACTCTGTCTCTTATCTCTTCGGGTGTCTTTCCGTTGATAAGTTCTACTTTTATCAAAGGAAAATATTTCTCGCCTTCTTTTGGTGTACGGATTATGCCGTTGATAGTATCACCGGTTTTTAGTCCGAATAATTTTATCTGTGATTGAGAAACGTAAATATCATCAGGCGAATTAAGATAGTTGTAGTCGGAACTTCTTAAGAAACCATAACCCTCGTTCATTATCTCAAGTACGCCTTCTGTAGATACTGTGATGTCAAAATCTGAAACCGACAATTCTGTTTCAGCATCTTTAATTATGTTTCCGTCAACATCACGTCTTTGATTGTTGTTTCTCTTGTTGCTGTTCTTTTTATTTTTTTGATTTTTGTAGTTGTTGTTTTGACGGTTATTGAGCTGATATTTTGCTGTTCTGTCTTTAATATTATTATTGTTTTCCGAAGCTGTATTGACTTGTGTCTCTGTGTTTTCTGAAGATTCTGTACTTGTTGCGGTTGTTTTAGTTTCGGCTTCAGTTTCTGTTTCAGTCTCAGGTGCGACTTCTGTTTTTTGAACTAAAGGAATTTCATTATTTATATTTGACATGTCTTTTTGTTCGTCTGTAATTAAAGATTTTCCGTCATTAAAGATTTTCGTATTATTGAAAGAAGGCTCTTTATCATAATCAGGTCTCTTTTTTGCCATTGGAGGGATTATGGTAGTTGGTGGTTTTATTTCGGAATTTAGCAAATTGTTGTATACTTCTTTATTATTAGCAACATTTTGGACTGATACAAATATATTTTTCTTTGAATTATTTGGTGTATTTGTTTCGTTTTTGTTTGCGCTTTCTTGGACGAAAGAGTTACCTGCTGAAGAGGCTAATTTACTTGGTGAAGATATGCGTTTTCTTTGGCGGGATTTTTTTTGTGAGGTGTTGTTGTTATATTCTTCATCATCAGGGAACAGCTGTTGTTGAATTTTATCTGTGTCGGCTTTCATCACTTGTTTATTGTTGATGTTTACATTTTTGTTTTCAGCGTTAGAGTTTGTTACAACAGGTGTGTCAGCTGTTTCGGATTCTTTTTTAGGCTTATCCGTTTTTGTTTTTTTGGGTTTTGCTTTAGGTTTTGCGGCTGTATTTTCGGAAGGAGGTTCGCTAACTATTTCCTGTGGCTGTGTTTTTTGAGTTTTGCCGCTGCTGGATTGAACTGCCTGATGGTCTAATATTTTGAAAATCAAGTCTTGTTTTTTTAAAAAATCTATTTTTTTTATATCCATTTCTTTGGCAATTTGCTTCAAGTCATTAAGAAGTTTGCCTTCGAGTTCGACTAAATCGTACATAAAATACTGTTATTAATTTTGAATTTGTTCAAACAATAATCTGAACATTAATTTTAGAATGTCAATACTATTTATGTTATTGAAATTAATAATTGCCGACAGAAATGTTGATACGTTTTTGTCGGCTGACGTTTGTATAGGACTACGTCTTTTCTTATCGGCTGCAAAGGTATATATTTTTTTGTTATAATTGGTTGAAAGTTGCAATAAATTTTTTCCGATAATCTTCAACATTATTTATTTCGACTTGAAATTTTTCCGGGTTACGGTCGAATATCTTTTGGTATAATGACAAAGATTCGTCAAAATATTTTTTTGCCTTGTCAAAATGTCTCCAATCGAAATACATGACAGCCAAGTTCTTAGTGTATCGTGCTAAATTTTCATCCCATAATTCCTGATTTTCGGAGTCGGAAGCATATATCTGTTTTACAAAAGCGATGCTTTTCAGATAAAAGATTTCGGACTTCTTATATTTTTTTGTTTTCCACAACAAAAAGCCCAAGTTGTTATAATTTCCAGATAAGAATATGCCATATTGTTCAGGAGCATCTTGGGAGATGCGTTCTGTTATTGCGATAGCTTGTTCCATATATTTTACAGCTTTTTTATATTGTTGATAGCTGCCATAGAAGTAGCCAAGATTATTCAAAGAAACGGCATATCCGATAGAGTAAACAGCCTCATCAATTTCTAATAGCTCTTTTCTTATTGACATCCCTTCGTATCGCATTTTTTTTGCGAGTTTGTATTCATCTAAATATTGATATAAATCGCCATAATCATCGAGTAGTGTAGCATATTCAACTAATATTTTTGTATCATTATAACGTTTTAAATATTTTTTATATTTATTTGCGGCAACAGCGTATAATGTGTCAGCGGTTTGAAAATCTTCAATGTTTGCATATAAACGTCCCATTTGATAGTAAGCATAAGCGGAATACTTTTCATTGACAGCTGAATTTTTGTCAATAAGTTCGTTGCTGATATTCAGCATTTTAGAATAATAGTATTTGCTTTTGTCATATTCAGACGTAAATCTATAAAGTAATCCAATGTTATTATAAACATGATATAAGTAAAAGTTATAAACCATTGGATTATCTTGTGCTAAATGTTCAAAAATTTTTATAGCTTCCAAAGAATATTTTTCGGATAGTGAGTATTCATTTAATATTTTATATGTAGAGCCTAAGTTAGATGCGGCTAAAGCTAAAGACTCCAAGTCAAAGCCTGAGCCGGCGACTGCATTTTCTTTACATATATTATATGCTTTCAGGTGATATTGCAGCGATAGCTTTCCTTCTTGATAGTCAAAATAGGTACTTCCAAGATTGGTATATGTATTGGCAAGGAAATTATCATATTTTTTAGGATTATCGGCGGCAAGTTTCTCATATATTTTTATTTGTTCTAAAAAGCTGTTGACGGCTTCTTCGATTCTGTTATTGCTTTGCAGAAGAACAGCTGTGTATCCAAATAACTGAGCATACATGGAAAGATGTTTTTCGGAATTGTCTTGTGCCAACTGTTTCGCAACCGGTTGTGCTTGCGCAAAACATTCATCAGCTTGTTCTGCTTTGTTTATAGTATTATACAGATATCCCATTGCCGATAAAGTTGTGACATAAGCATCTAAGGAGACCTCCGAATTTTCATCATAAAACATTTTGGATAGGGAAAGGGCTTTTTTTAAAGTTGTCTCCGCTTTATCATATTCGAGCATTTCTCTATATAAATCGCCTAAATTATTGAGTACATCTATTTTACAATATATGTCTGTAGTATGCCTTTCTGCCTGTTGATAGCGGGCAACAGCTTTTTTATATTGTCGAATTTCGTATAAAAATGTGCCGTATTCCATAAGATTATAGAAATCGGTACTGTCGGCAGCTATGATCTCTTCCCAATTAGTTTCAATATATTTGTAATTTGCACTTCCACCGGCAAACATACGATATTCGTTTTCTTCTTTTAGTGTCTCTATTAAATTATTGATGTCTTCAGCAACTTCATCTCGGAGTTGTATTTTTTCTTTTAATTTTTGAAGAGAATTAGTCTGTTGATACAAAGCAATAGCACCATTAACATCTCCATTTTCAAAAAATTTCAAGGCGTTAAGTTCTAAAGAATCCAAATCATCTTTGTTAATACGGGCAAGTCTTTCTGAAAAATAATGCAGCTTTTCAAGTGCAGTATTTTGTTCTTCATAAGCTTCTGCCAACTTATCTTGGTATTCTTTCAAAGATATTTGATGATTGTTCAATAAATCGGCATATTCATTTTTCAGGATATCGAAATTGTTTTGTAAAGATTGTTTTCCTATGCCATAATATTTTTCTTTAGCTTCATTCAGCGTTTCTTTTTTAGATAAGATGATGATAAACTCTTCTTGTTCAGACAGTATCCATTTTTGAATATCTTTGTCGTTGACGATTTCATAATCTTTTTTGAAGACATCTTCGCAAATAACTTTGCTGCCGGCTTTTAAAGTAGAGAACGATAGAGAGAAGCAGCCGTTTCCGTCGCTGATGGTAGGAATAGCGCCGGATACTTTAATAGACACATCTTCAATAGGTTGTCCACCTGAGTTTTGTAAAACGACTTTGCCTTTTTGGACACTTTGAGCGAAAAGAGTCAGGTAAATGACAGTAAAAAATATAGAGAAGATAAATTTTTTCATTGATATAAGATTTTTAGAAACGACTAATTTTTTTGCAGGACAATCAGCCACGGTTCTTTTTCAGATGGTGCGCCTCTATGGTGCAGCCATGTTTTGTAGCCGTTTTTTTGTATCATTAAACTTTGTTCTTTCTTTTGCAAATTGGGAGGAATTACGATTTTGAAATTTCCGTTACAATCGCTTTTTACCGCTATACCTTGTAGTGTAATTACAGCATTTGCAACCGGCAGCCCATTTTCGTCTTGAATATATCCGAAGATCAGTCCTAAATCGTTGTTTCTACGTACAGTCAGCTTTATATCTTTAGTGATAGGCAAAACTGTATCTATTGTGATGAAGCCGTCTGCGTAAAACTCGATATGGGCATCTTTGTGTTTATGTTTATAATTGATTTCGGAGACAACTACTGTTTGGCTGTCTTTTGTGATTGTAAACGGTATGGTAGCCAAATCTGAGTAAGTTACTTTAAGGATGCCGTCATTTAGAGGCAGCGTTGGTATTTTATAGTTACTATCTTCATTAACAGTGATTTTCATGTCGATAGGGGTATAATATCTCCATGCTAAAAAAGCGGTATACAAGACACATGCAGGGATTAAGAAGCAGAACAGGAAATATTTTATTATTTTGGTCCATGTTTTGTCCGGTTTAGGAATTAAGCCGTTGTCTTTCAGGCGTTTTACTATTTCGTCGAAAGCCAAGTCGGCGAATTTTTCAACGGAGCCTTTTTGATAATCAAAATGTTGCATTGACACGGGGTTGTATGCCAATGGAGCAGGCTTTGTTGTTGCCACCATAAAATATCCGGACTCTTCCCAAGCGTCCATAAACTGTTTTGCGGGGTATGTACAATGTACTTTGCTGTTTGTCGGGTCAGTAAGAGTAACTTTGACATCATCGGGGTTGGTAGTGTCAATACCGGCGACAACAAGCACGTGATTAGCTTCTTTGCCAGACATTACATTGTCGAACTGTCGCCATTGCTCACTTTGTTCCAAGTCGTTAGTATCAACGCCGACAATAATTTTATGTCCTTGTCCCAATTCGTTCATGAGGTGGTAGATATTGGCGTTACGCATTTGTACGGCGGATATATCGAAATAATTAAGCAGTTCCCCGACATAATCCATCGGGCTGCCGATATTATCGACGAACCATCCATTTTCACGAGCTATTTTAGTAAGCTCCGGTAGAGATATGTTTATGCCATAATCTTGTAAAATTATTTGTTGAGCCTGTATAGCACAGCTTTTTTTGTCATCTTCTGTAAGTGCAGCAATGGCTGTTTTTCCGTAACCTGCTAATTGATAGCGAGTGTCATCATCTAAATTGTCTTTATCTAAAAGAGATTTGGCGTATACGGATTTTTTCTTGCTTTTAGTTTTTTTACTGTTGCTCTTTTCGTTGTCGTTTTCCATGAGAGCATGTATTTTGGTCATCATGAGCAATGCCTCATACTCTTCAGGGTGCG
Source organism: Bacteroidales bacterium (assembly GCA_023230285.1). Classification (GTDB taxonomy): domain Bacteria; phylum Bacteroidota; class Bacteroidia; order Bacteroidales; family BM520; genus RGIG7150. The sequence continues at coordinate 15,282 of JALNXP010000018.1, forward strand.
TGGCAATGTAATCTAACACCGCACGAGTCTCTTCCTGATTGGTGTCACAATCAAGATAACGGGCTATGAGTTCATCGGTTATGTTAATATTTGCCATCTTTTAATTTTTTTAGTGTGGTCTTTAACTGCAGTCTTGCCAAATGTCTCAAATTATACAGGTTATCGATAGTTGTATCTAATTTTTTCGCAGTAATTTCAAACTTTTCTTCTTCCAGCTCGGATATAATAATCAAGCGATATCGCAGGTTAGGCATATATCGAATAGCGTTATACAAGTCGATTTTGGTATATCCGCGATATAATTCTGTATCATCAGAATCTGCATCATCGTCTTTTTTGTCGATTTCTTTTTCGTATAGAGGCACAGAATTTTGAAAATATATAAGTGTATTTCTTTCTTTTATAAAAAAATGTGTAGCTACGACAGTCAGCCACGTGATAAGTTTGGATTTTCCCTGAAAACTCTTAAGTGCCGCCCATTCATTAGCTTGCAGATGCAAATAAAATTCGTTAGCAACTTCTTGTTTTTCGATATTATTATGGAAGATTTCGGATACAATATAAGAGAACAATTTATCACATTTTTGGTAAAAAAAATAGTCGATAAAAGGAGGTTCGTTGTTTATCACCCTGTCGATTAGTTCCAAATCGCTGATATTATCATAATTTATTTTATGTTTCATACAGTATAGTAGTGATAATCAATGTTTTTAAGTTTTGTGTTATTGTCGTTCAATACAGATGCAAAGTTATTAAATATAATCAACAAGGGATTGAAAAGTGGCAAAAATTTTCGATAAGATATTAACAACGTAGATTCAAGTAGCAAGTGCGAAAATACAATAAAGAGTTGAGAAATTTTTTGGTTTGAATCTATCCATGAAAAAAATTAAAAATCAGTTATAGATTTGAGATGGTGAAAGGCTCTATATAATGTAAGAATAAAAAATAAAATTAGACCCGAAGGCTCGATGAGGGGAAAGAACGGAGAGAGAAAGAAGATGAAAAAATATAATGTTAATCAATTTACCAACAACTTTAATTTTTATGATTTTGTGAGCTTTTTAAAAAAAGAGTATCCGAATAATAATGTGCGAGAACATGCGATTATAGGGCAATACAATCAATCCGTCATGGTAAAATATTCTTCCGTTTTGCGAGGACAGTTTATTTATAACAGAAATACCGGTGAATTGTCTCTTGCAGCACAACCGACTATGTGGGGGTCACTTTTGTGCGGAATTTTTTGGATAGCTTTTACCGGAAATGCACAACGCAGGTATTTACAAACCATGCAAGAAGTAACAGAATATTATTTAGACACTTTAAAATAAATTACTCAACACCTGCTTTATGTCTCACGATGTTTTTATTAGTTATTCCGGCAAAGACAAACAGACCGCCGATGCCTTATGTCATGTTTTGGAGCAAAACAAAGTATCGTGTTGGATTGCTCCACGCGATGTTACTCCGGGAAAGCCTTACGCATTAGAAATTATTGAAGGTATCAAAAACTGTAAAATTGTAGTTATAGTATTTTCAAAAAATTCCAATATTTCGGAGCATGTTAAAAATGAATTGCAAAACGCATTTGCTAAAAATAAAATCATAGTGCCTTTTATAGTTGATGAAACTCCTATGGACGAAGAGTTTGATTATTATTTAGCGCGCAAGCATTGGATTGTGGCGTATCCTCATCCAGAAGTCAAATTTAAAGATTTGCTTGAAGTGGTTATAAATTTGATAGGAAAATCATCTACGACAACGGGTAATTCTGAAAAAGCAGAGCTCGAGAAAAAAGCAAAATATTATGAAGATATATGCAATAAAGCGATGGCATTAAGAAAGTATAAAGAATTATTTGACATGGACAAGTCGAATATGGAATTAAGGCACAAAATTATACAATTGCAATATGAAGTGGATAATGAAAGGAAAAAAGATAATAGTAAATATATGATTTGGATTATAGTTGGTACTATTTTTCTTATCATTATTGCTTGTATTTTAGGAATGTTGGAATAAATTTAAGTATTATGGCTTTTTTGTTAAAAAAACCATATCTTTGTCTCACGAAAACAACCTTTAATTTTTAACTTGTTATGAGACATTACGACATTTTTATCAGCTACCGCCGTGATGGTGGACACGAAACGGCTCAAATGATTGCCGAACATTTGAAAAATAAGGGATACAAAGTCTTTTTAGATGTTGAAAACCTTCGAGAAGGTCCGTTTAATACCCAATTGTTGGAAGTTATCAAACAATGTAAAGACTTTATTCTGGTGATTCCAAAAGACGGTTTAGACCGTTGCAATAATGAAGACGACTGGGTTCGCTTAGAGCTGGAATGTGCTATTGAAAACAATAAAAATGTAATACCGGTATTGCTTCGCGGATTTGTTTTTCCTGAGAAATTGCCGGAATCCATTAAAGAAGTGAAATATTATAATGGCGTTGCTGCCGGCGATAATAATTATACGGATGCCCAACTGCAAAAATTACGCAGCTTCCTGAAATCAAAAAACGGATTTAGCTTTGCACTCTATAAAAAATGGATCTATTTAGCGATCATATTTATTGTCGCAATCGGGGGAATTGTCAGTGCTGTCTTATGGCATAATTATAAAGAATACGTTATGCTATGTAAGGGCGTTTCTGATAAAATGGCTGCCTGCCTTGTGGAAACACAAGGTACAATCATCTCGTATGAAGATGCTGCCGATTATTGGTATGACTATACAGACAGATTAGATAAAATAACGAATATTAAAGATACTGCATATCTGTATGGCGAATTGGAAAAGATAATATACTTTAAGCAACAGCAAGAACATAGATATCAAATAATTTCATTGTCGGAAAATGATAAAAAACAGTTAAGAAAACATCGTATTCAACCGGAAGATATTGAGGTGTTTTTTGTGCCGGGTGTGTCTGCCTTTTTTGAAAATGTAAATATCAAATATTCCTTTCTTTTAAGCCGCTCCGCCCCGAATTTCTATTATCATAATAAAAAATATGCTCGTGAAAGAACAGACGATGATCTGTATTGCCTTCAACTCGAAGCAGATGCGGTTTATTATCATTTTTTATATGTTCTTTCGCAAATGCCTAAAGAAGTTCAGGAGAATTTTGATAAAATAAAATCAACTCTTACAAAATTTCCTGATGTGCCTACCGATAATAAAAAAGAATATTACGAAGCTTTGTATGTTAAAGTTACAAATAAATTAGAAGAAAAAGTTCTTAAAGATATAAAAGACTTGGAGGTTAAAAAGTTGGCTTTGCAGGAAGTTGAAGATACTTACAATGCTTTACAAGAAATAAAACAGATGCAGGAAATGTTGAATAATGATACTGAAATAAAGCAAAAGACCCAAGAAGTCGCCGTTAGACAAGAGGAAGTAGAGGTTTTACAAACTAAACTGCAAGATGAAAAACAGAAATCAGATGCAAAATATGAAATAGCGATGGAGAAGTTTGTCATTGTCGGTGATGACCAGTGGTTAGATTGGGCAAGAGTAGTAAGAATGTCGTCAATATCACAAAATGCAATGCAATCGAGGGCGGATCTTGCCAAAGAACTGAATATAAGTATCAAAAAAGTTGAAGAAGGATATAAATACGACTATAAGAAAATGTTTGAAACAGTAGATCGTAGATTCAAGTAGCAAGTGCGAAAATACAATAAAGAGTTGAGAAATATAGATTTAAAGGTGTGATTTTTGATATTATGTCAAATTTGCATTAGTTGTATTTGATTTTAAAGTGTTTATAATCAAGATGTTTATTTGCATATATTGTTTTTCTATTTTTTCTTCTTTTACTTTTTTATGACTAAAAAAGTAACAAAAAAGTCTTCCGCTGCGTCTGATTTTGCTAAAAGCTGTCGTTTTCCGCTAAGCCAAAAGAAACTCGCCTTCGGCTCAAACACCTTTTGGCTTTTAACGCTACAAACTCCATCTTTTTTAACGCAAAATCAGCCAAGGCGGGTCTGCATTGTTGCTTTGCAACAATTTTGGGTTTGCCTTATCAGTTTATAAATTCTCTGACATGACCCCGTAGGGGTCGC
>JALNXP010000218.1 GCA_023230285.1 Bacteroidales bacterium
AAATCAAAAATTACACCTTTAAATCTATATTTCTCAACTCTTTATTGTATTTTCGCACTTGCTACTTGAATCTACGAAAGTGTATTTTAACTAAAATTTTTTAATCAAATATTTTTTTATTTCAAAAAACATATTACCTTTACACGTTGAAATTTTAAACCTATAGCTTATGAACAAATCTGAACTTATTAACTTCATCGCAAGTGATGCGGACATCACTAAAGTTGACGCCGGAAAAGCATTAGATGCTTTTATGAAAGGTGTTTTAGAGGCATTAGACAAAGAAGAACGTGTTACTCTTGTAGGATTCGGGTCTTGGAGTGTCCTTAAAAAGGCTGCTCGCAAAGGAAGAAACCCAAGAACCCAGGAAACAATAACAATTCCTGCAAAGAAAGTTGTTAAATTCACTGTCGGCTCTGGAATGAAAAAATAAGACATGGTTCTTGATGTTAAATAAAAAAAGAGGGTCTATTTAGCCCTCTTTTTTTATTTCCGAAAATGTGGTTTGTTCGCCCACAGACGACACAGAATCTGACACTGTAATCAATTGTGGCACAAATTATTATGTAGAAACGTGGCATGACGTGTCTTTAATATCACACTAATCAATTTTGTCACGCCATTAGACAACTAATAAACGCACTACTCCACTTTTGTCAACTTTATTCTCTCATTGCCTATTATAACAATATAGCTGCCGTTGCTTAAATTACCGACATCCACTTTCGTAAGCCCCGCTTCTATATTAAACTGCATAACAGTCTGCCCCAACATATTGACAATCACACACAAACCATCAATCATATTACTATTTATAAACAATTTATCATGCACCGGATTCGGATAAACAGTGACATTATCATAATCCGTTATTCCAACAAATGTTGTTGAACAAGTTTGGTTCGATAAATCAGACTCCAATTCATTTTGACAAACGCATGAAATTTGATAGCAATATTCAGTATTATCTTCTAAGTCGGCATCTTGGAAATAATTATCGGCAACATTATCGCCAATCAACGTATTATCGCGATATACCTTATAATATATAGGATTTGTTGCCGCAGGAGTTTCCCATGTGATTTCGATACTATTGTTAGATATTGCTACCGCTTCCACATTTATAGGCGGCAAACATTCCTGAGGTTCTATAAACACACTGACACATTGCCCTTCAGAATTACAGTCTGCATAAACAGCCATAACACAATAGGTATGAATACCGGCTGCCACATCGCTTTCCATATACGATGTTTCTGTGACAGAGGTGATAAACTCATCATTATGATATATATCATAATGTAACGGCGTTTCTTCCGGTGCATTCCAATATAGCTCAACAGAATTAGCCGTAACCTCAGCATCAAGATTGCTAACAGGCTCACATGGCACAACAAATGTATGAGAACAATTAACTTCAAAAGTATATAAGACTCCGGAAGACAGTGAACTTGATGTATAAATAGTCGTACCATCATCATAAACAATGGTGAAAGAACATTCCGAATCCCATGAGCCGGACATCCAGGTCAATGTGACATTAGTACCCATAGAAGACGTGACTGTATAATTTGCAGAAGAGCCTGAACTGATAGTCATATTTTGAGTTGGTGTGCCATCATCAAAACTTACGGCTAATTGAGCCCCATTCCATCCATCACCATAAGAATCATGAAGCTGAAACAACATAGTACATGTTTTAGAATATTCAAAATTGATTGTATAAATTTTGGAAAAGACATCTGACACAACTAATGAAAACGGAATAATATCATCATAATTTGCATCTTCGCTCAACGACACGTTAAACAATGCGTATTTACTTGCATTTGCGTTTATTGTTCCGTATACTGCTGATAATGAATTTATTGTAACATCACCATAAGATGATGTGAGCTCTCCTACAAGATTCATAGCGGCAATATTTCCGGCATTCTCAATAAAAACAGCAATATTGGCGGTTTCACCCGGCTCAAGTATACCATTATTATTAGCATCGCTGTCATCTATTGAAATTCCGTTATATGAAAGTTTACACAATGTGGGATAAAAATGAAAATTTTGAATGCCGACTTCAGTTCCGGCTTCGGTTTCAAAATAAAAAGTTATCTTATCACCAACCGGAATATTTTCCGCAGCCGTAAAAGAAAAAATTTGAGATAAAGTTTTAATTTCGCCCACAGCAAAATTTCCGGCATTATAAGTATCATCTGTAATCGTGATATATGGATTTGTCGTTGTCAAATTAATAACAGCATTTTCGACAGCGTGGTCTGAAACATTTTCGACATCAAAAGTAAGACTGACGACCTCTCCCGGGCTGATGCTACCATCTCCGTTCCACCCTAAATCATTGATTATAACATCGTTAACAGTGATGAAAGGAGAACTTAATATAGAAATATCATCTAACACAACGCCATATCCCCAATTACAAACACCTTCAAAAGCGATATAATATTCTTCGGAAGGATTAGGTAAGATGACATATTCTTCCGTCCATTCGGAGCATTCATCTGTATAAGATTGAAGAAGTGTCCATTCATCATCGGGAGAAGTTTTATAATAAACTTTCAGATAATCGTTGAAAAGTGTTTGGTCGGGTTGCTGACACTGAGCGTACCAAAAATTAAGCATGGGGCTGTTAAATTCGGAAAAATCGAAAGGTGGCAGCACCAATTTCGTTTGATAATATGGTGAATGTTGAAAACTTGAGAACCTCACATTTTTATTGCCTGAAGCGGCATTAGCCGGATGACTTTCCACGCCGCCGGACACATTGAAAGTCCACGAGTTATTACCATGTTCATATTCTTGATGCCAATATTCCGGCATAGAAGAGTTTTCAAAATTCTCGCTCCACGGAAAATCTGAAACAATTGTATTGCAAGCATTTCCGATTAAAGTGATAGTTTTTGTGGCAAGTCCTGAGGTAGCTACATTAAGAGTTCCGGTTTGAATAGCTGCTGAAGTAGGATTATACCTTATGTATATCTGAGATCCTTCAGAAGGAAGTGTTACAGAGTTGCTCCACGTTACATTATCGGCAGACAGCTGAAAAGCCGTTGATGATGATGTAACATTAATATTATCAGTAAGATAAGCACTCGAGATGTCGACCATTTGAGCTTCTGAAGGTGTTCCGACTTCTGATTGGAAGTTAAAACTTTTAGTAGGGACTATCAGTTCGCCGGTAGGATAAACATGTATCAGTGCAGCTTGACTATAATTATAATTATGATTTCCGGGAGTCAGGTCATCGATTACATAGTATCCGTTATCAAGACCGCCCCAGCCCCAGTTCACGTGAAAATAATTATCATCATCATAGCCGTCAAACACAAAAGCATGTCCGGAGGTATTTTGACCACGATACAGCACAGGAAGAGTTTCATCAATTTCACCTTTAATAATGTTCAACCATTCAGTGCTGCCATAGCTTGAGCGATATACACCTTCAGTATTGGCATAGCCGAAAGTTGAAATAAGTTCGCCTTCAGAAGTATGTGCGCCGCCATGAACATAAGAGCCGCTGCCGGTTGGACCGTACATCATCTCTACCGACACACCTAAATTATATATAAATGTTGCTACTGCGAGGATTTCCTCATCAGTACTCGTATCTGTCAAAGAATCAGGCATCATGTTCCACTGATAGTTGGTATTGGCATAATCTGCAGAGATAACGCCATAAGGCTGATACGTATAAGTATGTGAGCCGACACCATGCGAAGGATAATTAAAGTGCTTCATTACCTGCGCCATAGCAAGTGCGACACAGCCGGCACGCACCCTGTAATTACCGGTCAGAGCTGCCGAATCTATAGGACATAAATTATTGTAATATTTAGTCTGATTCCACAGTGTAGTCACAAACGGCTCCACAGAAGTCGTATTTTTTGACGGAAGCACATTGCCGGTTATCAACTCACTCCATTGAGCCATAACACTACTGTAAACCAAATTGTTATCTACTGCATAAGCTATCTGGTTACTATATTCTTCAAGCCACCATTCCACACTTGGCAAAATGTTTTCAACATCAAACGAACTTTCATCCGAATAAGCAAGAATAGGAATAACAGCATTATCTGCCGAGACTATTATAAAGCCGATAGGAGCGACATTAAAAATATAATAAGTATTAATAATATTCGTTTTATTCGCATCAGAGTACTTTCCGACAGAAACAAGTGTAAGATGCTCGCAGCCACTCAATATTGCACTTCCACTCTTTTTAACCGCAAAATTAAAAGCAACTTTTTGAGCCGTACCTTCATCAACAGGCGCAGCAATAACACACAAACCGTATATCAACAACACAGTTAATAATAAAATTTTCTTCATAATTATATGTAATAACAAAACTATTTTCAATTATTTATTTCAAAATCATTGTCATCAACTTCAGAATTATTTTGTGACATAAGCTCATCATTCTGAAGAGAAGACAGTCGAGCATGCTCCCTTATTAATTTCAGACCTTTCTTCCATAGCCAAAAGTCGAAAAAATAAAACGCCAATGAGAGAAG
>JALNXP010000219.1 GCA_023230285.1 Bacteroidales bacterium
AAGTCGGCTCTTCTGCTATGCCGCATAAAGTTAACCCTATAGATTTTGAAAATTCTGAAGGAAATATCGGCATGGCTAATGCAATATTTGCTCATCTTGCTCAAAAGTTGCCTGTATCTCGTATGCAAAGAGATTTGACCGATTCAACAGTGATGAGAAATATAGGAATGCCCTTGGCTTATTCTTTAATTTCGTATTTTTCGTTGCTGAAAGGGTTGAATAAAGTTATCGTAAATTACGACAAAATCAAAGCTGACTTAGATAATAATGTTGCTGTTATTGCAGAAGCAATTCAGACAATATTGAGGAGAGAGGCTTATCCTAATCCTTACGAGGCTTTAAAACAGTTGACACGCAAGAATGCCAAAATTACCATGCAAGATTTTGCAGAGTTTATAGATAACTTAGATGTCCGTGATGAGGTTAAAGTTGAGTTGAAAGCGTTGTCGCCGGAGACATATTTGGGCTACGCCGCTGATGATATTTTATAGTATTACAGTAAATTTATTCTGACACAAGATATTTTTTCGGAATAAAACACTGAAAAAACATCTCAATCCAGCCTTTTTAAGGATAATATTCTTATTTTTTCAAAACAAATCGAGATAAAGACATATTTTATACTTTTGCGCCGAAAAATTAACGGATGTCATAAATTATAAAAATGTATTTATCATGAAAGAATCAAGACAAGAATTAAATTGCAACCTTGCACAGATGTTGAAAGGCGGTGTAATTATGGATGTGACCACACCCGAACAGGCTAAAATTGCTGAAGAAGCCGGTGCTTGTGCCGTGATGGCGTTAGAGAGAATACCTGCTGATATCAGAGTAGCCGGCGGTGTGTCGAGAATGAGTGACCCAAAGATGATTAAAAGCATTCAGAATGCAGTCTCTATCCCGGTGATGGCTAAATGTAGGATTGGTCATTTTGTGGAAGCACAAATTCTGCAAGCTATCGAAATCGATTATATTGATGAAAGCGAGGTGCTAGGTCCCGCTGATGATATTTATCATATTGATAAAACAAAGTTTGACGTACCTTTTGTATGTGGCGCAAGAAACTTAGGTGAAGCTCTGAGAAGAATTTCCGAAGGTGCCACTATGATACGTACAAAGGGCGAACCCGGAACCGGTGATGTAATCCAAGCTGTTCGACATATCAGATTGATACGCTCTGAGATTATGAGGCTGACTTCTATGAACGAAAGCGACCTTTTTGAAGCGGCAAAACAGTTGCAAGCTCCTTATGAATTAGTGAAATATGTCCACGACAACGGCAAACTTCCTGTAGTTAACTTTGCTGCCGGCGGCATTGCTACACCTGCAGATGCAGCTCTTATGATGCAACTTGGCGCCGAAGGCGTGTTTGTCGGCTCAGGCATCTTTAAATCGGGCAACCCTGCTAAACGCGCTCAAGCTATTGTTAAAGCCGTGACCAATTTTACAGACGCTAAAGTGTTGGCAGAATTGTCAGAGAATTTGGGCGAAGCTATGGTCGGAATCAATGAACAGGAAATTAATTTATTGATGGCTGAAAGAGGCAAATAATTATATAGGTACACCGTAGCTTTGTTTGATGGTGTCCATTACGAACACGCTTTGGACGTTGCTTATACAGTCGAGTTGACTTAACACATGAATAAGAAATTCGCGATAATATTTCATATCCGGAGAACGAACTTTCAGCAAGAAGTCGAATTCTCCGGATATATTATAACATTCTGTAACCTCTTCAATATTACGGATAGCAGTAGTAAACTTGTCCATGTTCAGAGTATCCATTCTTTTCAGTTTCACATTGCAGTAAACTATAAAACCGCGATTCAGTTTTTCTTTATCTAAGACGGCTACATATTTTTTGATATAACCTTCTTTTTCGAGGCGGCGCACTCTTTCGAAGACCGGACTTGAAGATAGTCCGACTTTTTCTGCCAATTCACGGTTAGTAAGTCGGCAGCCATCTTGCAAAATGCGTAAAATTTTTAAGTCGTATATATCTAAATTTTCCATATATTTATATTTTAAGATAAAACAGAGCATAAAAAAACGATAAGTCTGTAAAACACAAACTTATCGTTATATAGTCAATTAATTTTAAAATTAATTTTCTTTAGCTGCAGAACCTTCTATTATCATTTTACCTTTATAATAAAGGTTACCATCTACCCAATAAGCTCTATGATATTGGTGTACTTCTCCGGTAGTAGGACAAACTGCCAACTGCGGTATTTCTGCATGATGGTGAGATCTTCTTTTATCCCTTCTCGTAGTGGATACTCTTCGTTTAGGATGTGCCATTTTCTTATTATTTTAGTTATTTATTTATATTACTTTAAATCTTTCAATTTATCCCATCTTGGATCTATTTCTTCAGTTTTCTTACATTGTTCTAAGTAAGATAATTGCTCCGGGTCACAAGTTGGGGTACCATCTTCATTATCGGGATGAATTTTTCGGTAAGGTATACTAAGAGTGATAATATCATACACTATTGCGTCTACATCAAACTGAATATCATCTTTAGTAATAAACAGCACCGAATCATCATCAGAAGGACCTTCACCTACCTTAACGAACAGCCTCTCTGAGGCATCAACAGGTAAAGTAAGTGGGGCGAGACATCTATCACAAGGGACGATTACACTACCCACGACATGCAAATCAACAGTCATCAACGTTTCTTCTTTCAATAAATCAGCGACTATATTGAACTTACAATTGTCGAAATCCGGATTATCAAATCTTTTAAAGAACTCTCCATCTATCTCAAAATCAAAGCGATGAGGACCGTTGTCCAAACCACAAAACCTCACTACCAACAATTTATCCAACTTCACGACACTTTATTTTTATCGGATTGCAAAGATAATACAATTTTCTGTTTATATAGAAAATTAATCAAAAAATTCTATAGATTTTTTTATTCTTTCGATTGCGTCACGAAGTTGCTCTTCTGTGATAACCAAAGGAGGAGCAAAACGGATTATATGACGGTGCGTAGGTTTAGCAAGTACGCCATTTTCAGCCATCTTCAAGCAAACATCCCATGCTTCTTTACCATCTTTAGGTTTGATGATAACAGCATTAAGTAAACCTTTACCTCTGACTAATTCAATCATATCAGATTTAAAATTAGAGATTTCATCTCTGAATATTTTTCCGAGATATTCGGCTTTTTCAGCAAGTTTTTCTTCTTTGATAACGGTTAAAGCAGCCACAGCGACTTTTGCTGCTACAGGGTTGCCACCGAAAGTAGAGCCGTGTTCACCCGGTTTTATGCAAAGCATAATTTCATCATCAGCCAAAACAGCTGAGATAGGCATAGCACCGCCGGAAAGAGCTTTTCCTAAAATAAGAATGTCAGGACGAACATTTTCGTGGTCACAAGCTAACATTTTGCCTGTTCTTGCAATACCTGTCTGAACTTCATCAGCAATGAAAAGTACGTTATGTTGTTTACACAACTCATAAGTTTTTGCCAAATAACCTTCATCAGGGACATAAACACCTGCTTCACCCTGAATAGGTTCGAGAATAAAAGCTGCTATATGTTCACTGTCTTTTTCGAGTTCTGCCTTTAAAGCTTCAACATCATTATATGGAATTTTAATAAATCCCGGAGTAAAAGGACCGTAATCGGCGTAAGCATCTGGGTCGGAAGACATTGATACTATCGTTATTGTTCTTCCGTGGAAATTATCATTACAGCAAATGATTTTTGCAGTATTCGGTTCAATACCTTTTTTGAGGTAGCCCCATTTTCTGGCAAGTTTTAAAGCTGTTTCATCGGCTTCTGCACCGGACTTCATCGGCAACACTTTGTCATATCCAAAATAATCGGTTATAAATTTCTCATAAGGACCTAAACAATCATTATAGAAAGCCCGTGAAGTCAAAGTTAATGTTTCACACTGGTCTTTCATTGCCTGCACAATCTTCGGGTGACAATGTCCTTGATTAACAGCAGAATATGCTGAAAGGAAGTCATAATATTCTCTGCCTTCCACATCCCATACTTTAGCACCTAAACCTTTACTTAACACAACCGGCAATGGGTGATAATTATGCGCACCATAATTATTCTCCATTTCGATAAAATCTTTTGAACTGAATTTCTGTTTCATCACAAATAGTATTAATGATTAAAATATGATAAAAACAAAATAAACTTTTAGTCTCTAAAATACAAATTTACAAGACTATAAGTTTACCAATGTCTTTAGAATAAAAATTTTGCAAATATACATTAAGTTTTTAAACTAAATACAGAGAAAAATTTATATTTTCATAAAATCCGTCACGAAATTTCATGGCAATTTTTCATAAACATTATATGTGGTTAAAAAAAATCATGTATCTTTGTAACTTATTTCAAAAATTTAATAAAATGGAAATTGTAATAAAAATCATCCAATTACTTTTATGTCTGTCTTTATTAGTCATTGTTCACGAGTTTGGACATTTTATAGCAGCTAAAATATTTAAGACAAGAGTAGAGAAGTTTTATCTGTTTTTCAATCCGT
>JALNXP010000220.1 GCA_023230285.1 Bacteroidales bacterium
AGCCGAGTTGCTTTTGCTCTTCTTCTTTTAAGCGTTGAAATTCTTTAATTAAATACAGCTCAAATTCTACCGAAATCCAACTTGCAAATTTAAAAGCAATATCTTTATGCGCATACGTGCCGCCATAACGTCCTGATTTTGAAATTAAACCAATTGCATTTACCGTTTTAATCCATTTTTGCGGCGAAAGAGTGAAGGCGTTTAACCCTGCTTCTTTTTTAAACCCCTCGAATTCGAGGGGTTTAAAATTAGAATTATACAAACTTTCCCAAATTCCAAGATATTCTATTGTATTGCGATTACGCATCCAATTATTGATGACTGCATTAGCATCATTAGTTTTAAATTTTGCAATATCTGTAATACAAATATAATCAAGTCCATCAATGCTCATAGTCTTAATTACTGTTTCTCTAACTTTTATTTTCGCCATCTTCTTTATTATTTCGTGTTACGTTTTGTAAATGTATAAACTATTTTCTCTCTACTTCAACAACTTACTATCCTCTACTTCATTCAACACCCGCATTTGCCGGATCGCTAATGATTTATATAACTATCGTGAAAACAATGATTTCGTTCCAATAATTTATAATATATTTAACGTTTTTTGTATTTTTCCAAAACACAGAAAACAACATCAAATTTGCTATTCCCCGAATTTTCATCTACCTTTGTCGCCGGATTGACCCGTACCTTTTACGGCGATGTCTGTTTTTATTGACAAACATAGCGTTTGCTATTTATTCGAAACGTTCCGAAAACTTGCCGGTCGAAAGAATGTAACAGAAGAACAAATGAGTAAACGTCCGCGATAAGCGTGGGCGTTTAACTTTGTCTTCTGTTACAGGTTACCGGCAAGTACCTCGGAACGTGGATGAGTTATTTCGTCTACGTTTTTTTATGGGTACTTGCCGGCAACCGCGTTTTAAGAATATCTGCATAACGCATTAAAACGAAAATTTTAATGCTATGGCGAAATCATTAATTGAAGAGCTGCCGAGAATTGCAAGTGACGGCAGACGTGAAGCTCAGAATATTCTCGAGCGATTAAACAGCGGTACTAATATCGGCTTACAGACCAATGAACTTGTACTGCCGAGAAAAGACATGTCGGGCTTGTTCCGCGGACAGCAGCCCTTAATACCATTTAGCGGATATTTTGTCGACAGTTTTAACCGTAAGACCATCCTTTTGATTTTCCTTTTATTCTATTCCATATTTTTTGTTGGATATATAGTTGCCGGTTCTTTATTACTTTTTGCAATTATCCGTACTTTACATGGCGGTCCTTATGGCGCTGCAACTGTTGCCAATAGCACTGTCGCAATAGATGTGTTGCCGTCATCTCGACGAAACGAAGGCATTGGTTATTATGGACTTAGCAACAATATTGCCACAGCTATAGCACCAACAGTGGGAGTTTTTTTATATAAAGAAGTTCATAATTTCGATGTACTGTTTTGGATTGCTTTTATTGTGGCTTCTATTGGCTTTGCTATCGCATACACAATAAAAATTCCTGAAAAAGAAATCATAAAAAACAAAAAGCCGCTATCGTTTGACCGTTTTTTCCTTACAAAAGGCTGGCTTTTAGGTTTTAACATTGCTTTTTTCGGATTTTGCTATGGCATCTTAAGCAATTACATTGCAATTTACGGCAAAGAGCGTTTAGGTATAACAAGTGGCACAGGAACTTTCTTCTTTTTATTGGCATTAGGGCTGATGTTGTCGCGACTGCAAGGATCCAAATCGCTGAAGCAAGGAAAAATGACCGTCAATGCTGCTGAAGGAGTAATCCTTTCTACTATTGGATATGTACTTTTTACTGTATGTCCGAATATGGTTGGCTACTATCTTTCGGCATTGCTCATAGGTCTTGGCAACGGTCACATGTATCCGGCATTTCAGAATATGATTATCGGCATCGCACAGAACAATGAAAGAGGCACAGCAAATTCGACCTTGCTCACATCATGGGATTTAGGCTTAGGCATTGGCATCCTTGCCGGTGGAGTGATGTCGGAGCTATTCGGCTACGGAGCTGCTTTCGGACTGATGTCGTTGGTACATATAGCAGGCGTAATCTTGTTTTTTGTATGGACAAAGAATTTCTTTTTAAAAAGAAGAAAACACTTACCTTTGCAAAGCAAACGGTAATATAATATTTACCCCTCCATTAAGAATCCGCGACTAAACAGATAAGTGCGAACCTTAGCCTCAACATCGTCATCGCCCCTATCTTGCAACATCTTACGCTTATTTTGTGCCAAGCCATCAGCAATTTCACTATATTCATCAGTATCAACAACTTGCAAAGAATCGGTAATAATATCTTCGGGGATAAACTTTGCACGCAGCATATAAGTTATCTTATAAACACCCCACTTATTATACTTGTAACTATCATTGACAAAGGCTTTTGCAAATCTTTGTTCATCGATAAAATTATTTTTCACCAATTCGTCAATAATTTCCTCAAATTCTGAAGTGTCGACATTACATCTTCTAAGATACTGCTCCGCATCTGCTTTGCACATCTCCTTGCGAGCGCATACAGAAGCTATTTTATTATAAATTTTTTGGTTCATTACTGCAATAATTTATCGACTACTTCAGCAACTCCTACTGTCGCTTTTTCTCTAATGATAGTCAAATGCGGCACCGGATAGCTTGTATTTGCCTTAGGGTCAACTAAATACTTTGGAATTTCATTCTTTGCATAATACAATAAAGAAGCGGCGGGATACACTTGCAGAGAAGTGCCAATGACGATAAGGATGTCGGCAGCTTCCGCCAGCCTCATTGCGGGTTCCATATTAGGCACAGCCTCGCCGAACCAGACGATATGCGGACGCAGCTGAGAACCTAATTCGCATTTATCGCCGATTTTCAGCTCCCAGCCTTTTAAATCATAGATTAAATTTTCATCGGCAGTACTGCGTACTTTTTTCAATTCACCATGAAGATGCAACACATTTGTCGAGCCGGCACGCTCATGTAAATCATCAATATTTTGTGTCACAATATTTACATTGTATTTAGCTTCCAATTTAACTAAGTCGTAATGAGCTTTATTCGGACTAACTTCATACAATTGTTTTCTTCTTTCATTATAAAAATCGTTAACCAACTTAGGATTTCGCAGCCAAGCATCGTGCGTAGCCACATCTTCCACACGATAATTACACCACAAGCCGTCACTATCTCTAAAAGTTTGTATGCCGCTTTCAGCACTCATGCCGGCACCTGTCAACACAACTATATTTTTCATATTGCAGATTTTATATCTATAAAATATTAATTATTCAATTTTAATAACCCACGCATATTTACAAGGTGGTTGTTTACAATATTTCTCAGGAATTGTTATTTCGGTTCCCAAATTAGTTTCTTTAACTTTCAATTTGGTTTTTGTTCCAAGCAATACAGCTTTTTGTCCGCGTTCAAGTTTTAGTGTTGGCAGCACAATTTTTGAAGGAGGCACATCTTCGCCCTCTTGCGACAAATATATTGCATAGCGAGTTCCGTCTTTTGTCTGAGTATAGCAAACGTTACCTTCTTTATAAGGTTCAAGCGGAATTGTCGAGTATATAGCTTCCGAGTTAACCTGCATCCAGTCGCCATACTCTTTCAGAAGTTTATAAGCACCTTCGTCCCAAGTTCCTTGCGGAGAAGGTGCTATATTCAGCAGCAGGTTTCCTCCCTTTGACACTATATCTACCAATAAGCTGATACCTTCACGTCCGGTCATATACTTAGCATCAAAAGCGTATGACCAGCCGCCGCCGGCAATAATACATGACTCCCACGGATAAGGCAAAGTCTTCTCCGGCACTCTGTTTTCAGGTGTCAGATAATTCTGATTTTTGCCATAAACAGCTCTGTCGACTACTATTATGCCGGGCTGTTTTTTCCGCGCATTAGCCACAATCTCGTCCATCTTTATATCTTGATTTACCAATTTGCGTTTCAAAAAGCCACTCTCAGAAGACTTGCCAAAATTAGTATAAAACTTCTCTATCTCAGTTTTATTAACTTTTTTCACCCAACCGCCATCAAACCACAAAATATCTATTCTACCATAATCAGTTAAAAGCTCATCTATCTGTGTATGAGTATATTGCACAAACTTATTCCATCTCTCCGGATATTCATCAGGGTCATAATTGACATTTCTATCCGGCGTAGAATATTTTTTCCACCAATAATATTCAGAATGCCAATCCGGTTTAGAAAAGTAAGCTCCTATCAAAAAATCATGCTGTCTAAAAGCATTAAAAATTTCCAACGTAACATTAGCTTTAGGGTTTGAATGAAATGGCGTTTTATCCGAAGTAATCTTATAATCAGTAGTTTTAGTGTCGAACATACAAAATCCGTCATGATGTTTTGTAGTAAACACGACATACTTCATTCCGGCTTTAGCTGCAGCATCAGCCCACAGCTCAGGGTCAAACAAAATCGGATTAAAAGTAGTCTGTAATTTTTCGTAATCTTCTTT
>JALNXP010000221.1 GCA_023230285.1 Bacteroidales bacterium
AAGCCATAGTGCCGGCAGAAGATTCTTTGCCGACATTCCTTCGCAAAGTACTGCGTATACGCATACTGATGCCGAAATCGGTTAGTTTGTAATATCCTTCTTCCGTAATCAAAACATTATCCGGCTTAATATCCTGATGGATGATTGGCGGATTCTGATCATGCAGAAATTCTAAACCCGCCGCCACATCGTGCATAAATTGAACCGCCTCCTTTTCACTCATTCCACCTATAAGCTTCATGGCATTGCCACGCTGACAAAAAGGTAAAACTAAAAACGGCGAGCCATTCCATACATCAAAATGATTGGGACGAAGTAAATTTTGATGGCTGATGTTAAAGACTAATGAAAATTCCTGACTGAATACAGCAATGCCATCTTCATCCATGCCTTTATCGGGTGCATAAATCTTGATTGCAACTATCAAGTCTGCCTTGATGTCTTTGGCTTTCCATACTTCAGAAAAAGCTCCACTGCCTAAACGCTTTATCAACAAATAGCGATTGGCAAATAAATCGGATTCGTGTAATTGTGACATGTCATTTATATTTAGTTTGTTATTAATTTAAAAAAAATGTTTTTGTTTAACTGTTTAATGATTAATCATTAATCATTAATCATCATTTATTAAAGTTTATGCCAATGCTATATTCCATATAATCATTGATATTACTCCTATTACAAAAATAGCCCACCCATGATTACGCGTTGATTTTTTATATTTTAAGATTCTTTGTCCATCTGTTGTTCTTTCTTTTCCTGTTGCAATGGATATTCCTATTGCAAGTCCGAACCATCCTCCCAACAAAGCAAAGATATAACCAGCTATAATCCAGCCTGTTCCCGATTGTCCTTCATCTAATGGTTTAACATTCTCTAATTTTGTCCCTTCTGCACTATTATGAGTTTTAGTCTCTTTTTCTTGCGAATAATTGACATTCTGATACCATCTTTCTGTTGCCAAATACAATTCGGTTTTTTTCCGTATTTCTTCTGCTGTCGGTCTATTCCACGGGTCTTTGGCGAGGCAATTTTCCACCAATTGCTTTAATTCCGGCGAGTAATTACCTTTCACTTCGGGTATTTCGGCTCCACTCTTTAACGATACGCCGCCCAATTCTCCGAAAGGCGCATCCTCGCACATAATTTCATAGACGGTGGCTCCCAACGACCAGATATCGCTCGCCTTAACCGGTTGGTTATGTTCTCCGAAGCGTTCCGGTGCCATATACGCCATAGTGCCGGCAGAATGTGCGTTTCCGACGCTGCGTCGCAAAGTGCTGCGAATTCGTGTGCTGATTCCGAAGTCTGTCAATTTATAATCTCCGTTGATGTCTATCAGGATATTATCGGGTTTGATGTCTTGGTGGATAATAGGGGGATTTTGTTTATGCAGATATGCCAACCCTGCGGATACATCGTGTAAGAAACGAACCACCTCTTCTTCCGTAGGATTATTGCCGATAAGTTTTAGGGCACTGCCATTCTCGCAAAAGGGAAGTACCAAAAAGGGCGATCCGTTATTTTTATCGAAATAGTTGGGTCGCAGCAAGTTCTGATGACTCACATTGAAAACGATAGCGAACTCTTGGCTGAATATTTTTACGCCGTCTTCATCCATTCCTTTGTCGGGAGCATAAATTTTGATGGCGACAACCAAATTGCCGGCTTCGACATCTTCAGCTTTCCATACTTCAGAGAATGCCCCGCTTCCCAAGCGTTTCAGTAAGCGGTAGCGATTTGCAAACAGTTGATCTTCTTGTAGTTGTGACATATTATTTTAATGTTTAGGTGTGGAATGTTTATTGTTTTTTATAATTTGTAACTTCTAACTTTTTCTGTCCCGTAGGGACAAAAGCTTGGTAGGAAAGGAGTACACGCGTATTACGGCGTGCCGTAGATACGCAACGAGGGATCCTATATAATAACCAATCACTGCTAAAATAGCCATAACGGATTAATTTTCTGTCATTACCCAATAAAATTCTTCGCAAACAATAACTATCATAATGAGATAAAACCCCAAGAAAAGAATTTGTTGCAGCTTGAATATAGGAAGCATCATTTTTGGCTAACATTTTAACTTTAGGTTTAATACGGTTGAGTGAAGAATTTGAAATATAAGTGCGAAAAGGTTTAATAAATGCACCCAAAAATTCAATACCATGATATGCATCAATAATTGTTGTTTTCTTATAATTTATTGATAAATCCAACTGCGATTGTAAAAAGGAATTTATTGTTGGGATGATCGATTTCAAATAATCTCTATTATCGGATACAATGTAAGCATCATCAACATATCTTCCATAATGTTTGCAACCAAGTTTTCGCTTAACAAATTGGTCGAAAACATTCAAATAAATATTGCTGAAGAGTTGTGAAGATAGATTTCCGATAGGTAAGCCGCACCCATCATCCGAATAGAAAAGGCTTTTGTCTTTCGGTATTCCGTTCCAGTCATTTAGTTTCCCGATAATTTTACAATTATCTAATGGATTTGAATTAATCATTGATTCTAAAAGATAATTAATAAAACCAAAATCTAAAAGCATTTTCCACGATTTTCCATTCACATTCGACTGTCTATTTTGCATTTTTTCGAGTGTTTGTTTACACATATCTAAAAGAGTATTGCGATTAATATGCATAAAATAACCACAAATATCAATTTTTAGCACATAACATGGTTTTGAATAGCCGGCAGAAACACTCAAGATATGATGTTTTAATCGATGGATGCCATAATGGGTTCCTCTATTTTTAATACAACTATAACTATCGGTAATGAAATTTCTTTCAAATAAAGAATGGGTATAATTGTAAAAAAGATGATGAACTATTCTATCGCGAAATTCAGCAGCAAAGATTTCTCGCATTTTAGGGTCATGAATGATAAAGCAACTTGCGGGGCGCGGATAATAGGTGCCACTAATAAGTTCGTTTCGTAATTCGACTAATCGATCTTCAAGATTAAACTCAAATTGAAGTTGATAATTTTGCCCTCTTTTATGCTTACGAGCATCTTTATAAGCGATAATTAAATCCTTGAGTAATTGTTCTTTGGTAATAGAAAAGTGATGTAATGAAGACTGTGCCGTTGAATGAATAAGTTCTGCAACAGGGCGAACCGATTGACCGTTGTTGCGGTTGTTCCAATTCGTGTTGTGGTTGCTACTGTTGAAGTTAAGGTTGTACGCGTTCTGAGTATTGCTCTCGTTGGGCGTAGCACTCCAATAGTTTCCGTTCTCACCTGTGTTGTTGAGCGACGTTCCGTTGCGATAACCGGCAGCCGGAACGCTGTCAGGGTAATCATCTATACTGAAAAGCGACAAAGAAGTGTCTTTGTATGATTTTAATTTGCCGTGATTCTTTTTTTTATTTACCATTATATTTTTATGGTCAGATTACCTTACCTTTTACATTGAATTTATGAGGCACACTACCGACAACCGTAGTCGTCAGTATTCCGGCATTTTGTCGGCAACAGCCTTATTATCATCACTATATTTTTGTATTTCACTTTTCTCCCACGCAGACATTTGTTTTGACATATCGGCTGTTTGCTCCATTAGGTCTGTATATTTTCCTATCGAAATGTACTTCATATCGTTCATAAGACGTATATATACCTGTACTTCAAGCAGCGTTTCTCGCATCTTTGAAATGATGGAGACTTTTGTTCGTACTCTGTTGGCTCTATAAATCAAGGTAATAATTTCCATAATTTTTTGACGCACATCTTGTCCAAATGTGTAACGACAATCACGCGGTAACGAGGGGAGAATTTTACTTACCGACAACATTAAGGTATAAGAAGCCTTATAAATAGGAAGATTGGTATAAATAGCCATGATTATTGATTATTAAGTAATTTTCGTAATTCTGCCAGAAATACAGCACAATCGATTAAAGACTTATTTTCTATCGGAAATGACTTCAAACGTCTAATAACTTCTCTTTCGGCATCAGCACCGGCTAACGGCAAAGAATAGAAATCGCCTTTGGATGAAGATTCTACCTCTATTGTTTTTTTCCATGTGGCATAAGTAGCCTCTTCTGGAATTTCCTCTTGAAATAGTTCAATATCAAAGCCTAAATCGGTTTTAGTAGATTTTCGTTCTCCAATATTACTAAACAAACTTTTTTCCGGAAAGCCGATATAATAGATGTCTTGATTTATTACCTTGATAAACTTACGCATAACTTTATGTTCGGCAATACAGCATTGAAACAGCCACGCTGAATGGTTGTATGCACGATAAAACTCGCCTGATTTTATAAGACGAATAGTCCCTTTTGGGGTTTCATCTTCAAATCTGATACTTTCTGTGTAGGTTGGCATTTTTCAAAAAAATTTCGACCGCCAAAGGCGGTATTCCTTGCGGCTTTTAATGCCGCAAGGAAAATAAATCAAATAAATTAAATAAATCTAACACGTTTCACTTTTATTCTGCAACAGGGCGAACCGATCGACCGTAGT
>JALNXP010000019.1 GCA_023230285.1 Bacteroidales bacterium
CTGAAAATAATTCAATGTTATTAGATAAAATGTGTAAAATTGATAATACCGTCAATAAATATTCATGGAAGGTTAATATGTTATTAGGAGCAAATAAGTATAATATACTGAAATTAAAAGAGAAAGAACAACTTATCAAAGAGTTTGAGAAAAAGATACTATTATTAACATGTGAAATTAGCAAGCACAATATAGTGGACATGAAACTACAATTGGAGAAATTTATTAATTCGCCCATTTGCCAAAAGATTTTAGAAATCACAAAATATGATATAAAAACATCTTTAACCAAAACATACTCTTCTATTAATATAAAAGAGCAGAAAGAATTTTATAGAGTTTTTTCTATATATTTTCCGGATTTTAATTATTCTATAAAAAAAACATATCAACGATTAACAAATGCAGATTTAATGTATTGCTATTTTTATATATTAGACTTAAATGAAAAGCAAATAGCTGCCATTATGAGCCTTACATATCCTTCGGTAAGAGAACGATCACAGAAATTACATCAAATATTTGAGCAGCAAGGGGATTTACATAACTTTTTAATTCTTTTTCTTCGAAAATAGTTTGTGTGTTGTAATATATTGTTTTACAATTAGTTGTTGTGATTATCCTTATAAATCCTTATCAAAAACAACTTGACACAATTATTGAAATACACGACCTTTGTACACAAAAATGATATGAAAACACAAAGAATCAAAGGATCGTTAATAGTTCTTTTTTTACGATTGGAATTTATTTATTGGGGACGAATTCAATTGACATCAAATCAAATTTTTCCACAAGTGGTAATCCAAAATCTTCTACTGAGTTAGGTATTTCAGCAGCCATAGAGGGAAACGCACTTAGCATTATATTTCAGGAGGACATAGGAAGTGCAGCTGTTGTTGTTACGACAGCTGCCGGGACGTATGTTTGCGGTCAGAGTATTGCTGCCACACCCGGCAATGTGCAGCTGTACATTGCAAATACCGGAAATTATATCTTAACTATAACGTTAAGCAACGGCGACATTTATAATGCTAACTTTTCCGTACAATAAAACTCAAAAGCATGGGAATGCCGAATAAATTTATAAAGCAACTGTTTAAAATTATGAAAGGAAATTTAAAATACCTTTATTAGAGTCTCTGCAATAGTAAGCATGCCGCCATTTGCAGAGACGATGACAACCAAGGTGTCATACAGAAAACGGCAACAATTTCAAGCACAAACCGTTTTCTGCATCACGACACCTTTGAAGGCAAAGA
Source organism: Bacteroidales bacterium (assembly GCA_023230285.1). Classification (GTDB taxonomy): domain Bacteria; phylum Bacteroidota; class Bacteroidia; order Bacteroidales; family BM520; genus RGIG7150. The sequence goes on from JALNXP010000019.1 coordinate 1,263, forward strand.
CTAGATATCTTTATGAAACAGTTGTACGACTGTTTATGGTATGTCAACCATGTTTTTTTTTGCAACGCAAAAAAAAACATGAAATAAAAACATATTGAAATCGTTATTAAATAAATCATTAAAAAAAGAAAACATGAAAAAAAATATACCAATAACAGTAATTGCAGTACTTGTTGTAATGACAGTCGTTGTGGCGATAGTTGCTTGTAATAAAGAAAATAATTTATCAGAAAATATGGTTACAAAAAGTATTAACGTTACTAATAATGCGATGTTAATTTTTGAAAATTTTGATGAGTTCAATGATGTATATGAACAAACTATATCAATGGACGAAAAAGATAGAAAAGTATGGGAAGAATGTCATGAGTTTAAATCCTTTGGTAGAGAATGTGATGAATTGTATCAATCTATTGACCCTGAAAAATTTCAATCTATATCAGATGTTAAATGTTTTGTAGAGAAAAATAAAGATTATCTTCAACTTATAGAGGATTATAATGGAGAATATATATTAGAGACACAGCTATATGGCATTTTATATAAGTATATCATTAATAAAGATAAGTTGTTCGGAATTGATAATATGGTATATAAAGTTTTTGATGAAGGTATGATATATACAGGAGTAGATAATATGGGAAATTTATGTGCAATAGAAAATTATAATTATTTTATTAATAATATAGAACATGATACTACGTATAAATTTATTGATTTTCAAAAAATTGAAGATGAAAGTATAATTGAAAATTGTGGTTCTGATGTGTCAGATAGAAATGACAATGGTGACGAGAGAATTTATATTAATATAACGGCAGCAGCTTCAACGGTTGGAACCAGCCTTTGTCATGTGGAAGCAAGTTATATAATAAGACCTTATCATCGTGTTGCAGGGGTCTGGTACTGGTGTACTAGAATTTTAAATGCTCGTTATGATGTTATTGTTTATGCTAAGTTAGCTTCTAATTATTGGTCGTTTAGTAATAGATATACAGTTCGAATAACAAATCAAGAAGCAAAAGTTATTCAAGATAACTTTGTTAGTGGCATTTTTTATATGGATGGATATGTAGGATCCGTAACAGGTGGTTTCAGTGCATTTAATTGTTGGGGTAGAAGCGCAAATACATCAAATGCCTCGTTGCAATGTAATTTGTCTTTACTCTCTAGTGGTGGTACAATAGCCCCCCCAAGTTTATAATTATCTGTTTTTGCAAAAAACTAATAGATAAAATATTAAAATAGTTTTAGTGAGTTACTGGAATGTGTAATGTAAATTGTTAACTATTTATTATTGCGTTTTTTATAATACTTATATAAAAGATTTATCTTTACAAATTTGAATTATATAAAACAGCAACTCACTTTTATCCATAATAAAAATCATTGTATAACTAAAATATTTGATTATGAGAAATTTTAAACTTTTAACAATTATCCTTATGTTGATTATATCAACTAATTTTTTTACCGCGTATGCGCAAGATGATGCTTCGTTTATGAAAGGTAAAGTAACAATAAAGCCCTCTGCTGCACTTGTGCCAAACGGACAGATAAAACAAGTTAAGCAAACTTATTGGAAAGCTGTAAATTATAGAATAGATGGATTGTATGGTTTGACCGATTGGTTGTCGGTGGGCGGATTCATCAGCTATAATAATGCAAGACTCTCAATAGTAGATTACGAAGGCGCTCAGACAGATTCTTTGGTGGCATCATACTCTGTGTTAGATTCAGGGAAATTTATATACGGTTTCACATCTAATGCCCATTTGTTGCCGGTTTTCTTTAAAAGAGAATATCTTCCGGTAGATTTGTATGCTATCGCAAGTATCGGACTAATCTCAAAAATTATACCTAAAAATATTACAAATTATCAAGCGACAAGTTTTTATTATTCAGTCGGTGCCGGCTTGGAAATTAATTTTTCTAAATACTTCGGACTAATCTGCGAATATAACTATGATAGAAAGAATTTTGTGGAAGGAGTTTATGCTGACTTGTCGCAAGAATTATATACTCTACCTAAATATTGGGGAATAATCAGAGCCGGCTTTAATATTCGCTTTTAATTGATTAGTGTATGAGAAATATTTACTTTTTGCTGTGCTTTTTGCTGCTATTAATCGGCTGTAAAGAACATGTTGATGTCGAATATGACGACTTTGAAAAAAAACTGAATATTAATTCTTCTTTTGCGGTGGGCGATACCATAATAAAGGTTAGGGTTAATTATTCTTGTGAGTTGGGTGATGATTATATTGCTCCGGTAGAATCTGCCGCTGTCGATTTATATATCGATGAGATGTTATATGATAGATTGTCTTATGATGTTTTCGATGAAATTTATTATACCTACATAGATTCCGTTATGCCGGAGAAGTCTTACAGCTGTATCGTAAAAGTAAACGAAGATTCTGTAAGATGCGCTTTCAATATGCCTGCTATACCTGCTATTTATGATGCTTCGCTGATAGAAATGTCGGGCGTAGATGAAGAGGGTACAAGCTATCCGGCAATCGAGTTTACATTTGAAAATAATCTCGCTGAAGATGCTTATTACGAAGTCGTGCTTAAAACCGGCGGCATACTTTATCCTCTTATCTACGAAATAATCGACCCGATACTGCTGCAGGAAAATCTGCCGTTGGCATTGTTCAGCAACAAAAATATTGAAGGCTCTTCTTATACGATGAGGATAAATTTTTCGGGTAATGAGAGAAATAACGGCAACGGTATATGGTTTACAATACTGCTGCCTACCGTTATCGAGCTGAGAGCCGTAACTTACGATTATTACTTGTTCAAAAGAGATTTGTACTTATATGATAACAGCAATACTTCCAATATTTTTATAGGCTCTATTGCTGCTTACCCTATTCATTCTAACATAGAAAACGGATACGGAATTTTTACAGGTTATGCGCCTGCTGTTTATGATACCCTTTATCCCAGCACATGGCAGCATGATAATAAAAATACAGAGAATTTAATCATGAAAAACAATATAAAACGCTAATTATGAATATGTTAAAAAATTACATACTGCTATTATCCTTTATATTTGTACCCATGATTTCTTTTTCTCAAGATATTATGATGTCAGGCTTCGTCACTGATGCTACTTCCGGCGAAAAGTTGATAGGTGCTGCTGTCGTAGTTGTAGATTCGGCGAATGTGCCGTCAAAAATGCTTTCAATGGGGACGGCAACTGATATAAACGGCTACTTCCAACTTACTGTAAATGTGGGTGTTAATATTATGGTTTCTCATCTCGGCTACGAAAAACATTTCATGAAAGTGGAAGGAACTAAAAATAAGAGTGTCAACATAAAATTACTGCCTTTAAGTACGTCTTTACAGGAAGTTGAGATTTCGGCGCAGACTACGGATATTTCCCGTCCGAAGTTTAATACTGTCAGCATTTCGCCTAAAGATATGTACAAACTTCCGTCTCTTGGCGGCAAACCTGATGTGTTAAAAGTTGCTCATCTGCAACCCGGCATCGAAGGTCAAAACGAAGCAACCAGCATTCTTGTGGTAAGAGGCGGCAACCCGGGCGAGAACTTGTATCTTCTTGATAATGTTCCTCTTGTATATGTTAACCATATCGGCGGATTTATGTCGGTGTTTAATCCCGAAATGATAAACGGCATGAGCATCTATAAAGGTGGCTTCCCGTCAAAATACGGCGGTAGATTGTCTTCTATTGTTGAAATTACTCAAAAACAGGGTGATAAGTCGCATCTGAAAGGCAGCCTTAGCGTAGGAATTACCGACCTCTCATTTTCTGTGGAAGGTCCTACTAAACTGAAAAATTCCAGCTTCATCGTCACCGGCAGAAAAACTCTTTGCGATTTGTATTTTCTCGGAATAAGTTTTGTAACACAACAATTAGAGTCTCAGGAATATAGCGTGTTCTATGGATTTCACGACATCAACGGAAAATTTTCGTGGCAACCCGATGATAAAAATAGCTTCAGCATCAACGTTTATGAAGGCGATGATTATCTTAAATATTGGTCGGATATAGAAGACGAAAATGTTCATCAGAAACATAGTTTTACCGACATCTGGGGCAATATTCTTACATCTGCAACATGGAATAGAGTAGTGTCACCAAAAGTCTATGCAACAAATACTATATCATACACAAGGTATAGATTAAACAGCCCTTCCAAATACAGCTTAGTCTCCGGAAACGATACAACTGTGTATAATAAAATATACGGTTCATCGGTTAATGATGTTTCTGCCCGCTCGCTGTGGAAATATTCTGTGAATAGATTGTGGCAGATAGAATATGGCTTAAATGCTTCGTGGCTGAGATATGTCCCTAACGATTATTACAGAAAAAGCAACATACAGACAGTCGCCATCAACGAAATAGTGAATGCGGGAGAGGCTTCTGTGTTCATAGACAATAACATACATCTTTGGAATTTCATAGATGGAGTTATAGGCATACGCATATCCGATTTCTACTCTAACGGCTATAATAATCTTACTTTTGAGCCGCGAGTGAATTTGAACTTTAACGTCATCAAAGATAATGTATTTAATATTAGTTACATGAGAGTTTCGCAGAACACGCATCTGCTTTTTACTCAAGGCTCTATCACAAATAATGAAGTGTGGGTTCCTGCCGGCGAATATGCACCGTCTTCTTATTCCGACCAATTATCTATAGGATGGAAAGGCGACTTTGCAAATGGCATGTTTTCCGCAGAAATAGATGCGTATTATAAAAAGTTGTACAATTTGTCGACATACAAAGAAGGCTATGTAAACTTGGAAGGCGACAGCGACTGGCGCAGTAAAATAGAGACCGGCGGCGAAGGTACTTCTAAAGGTTTTGAGTTTATGTTCAAGAAAAATGAAGGCAAATTCACCGGTTTTGTCGGCTATACACTTTCTAAGACGAAACGTGTATATGAGAATATAAACAATGGCGTAGAATACAATTATGAATTTGACAGACCACATTCGTTGTCTGTCAATTTGAATTATGTGTTCAACAAGAAATGGTCGGTATCCGCTACTTGGAATTATTCGACAGGGTTGCCGTATACGCCGGCTATAGGCAAGTATTACGTGCAACGTTTTGATAATGAGACTAATAGAACGTACTATGATGAGGTTATGGTATACGGAGAACGCAACAGTGCACGCATGAGAGATTATCATAGATTAGACATCGGAGCCGTATATTCCAAACTGACAAAACGCGGCAGAAAAGCCGAATGGACATTCTCCATTTACAACGTTTATAATAGGCATAATCCTTACAGCTATTATTACTCTACTGATGAATTGGAGCGATATGGCGACATGCCGAGGGCTACATATTTGAGACTGTTTCAGGTAAGTTTCTTCCCGATACTGCCAACAGCTTCGTACAAGGTGTACTTTTAAGTAGGTATGGAGATGGAGGAGAGTTCAGAGTTAATTACGAATACATTGCTACGTAAACATTAAACAGCCTCTGAACTCTCTAAGCTCTCTAAGTTTTGAATAAAATATCTTTTAAACAGATTCAGGTGTAAGGTGCTATAAAACAACGTATTACGTATCTGTAAAAATATTAAAAAAAAATTTTTAAAAAAAGTTGTCCAAATCATAATACTTTATTAAATTTGCAGGGTGTATTGTGTGTTGTTGTGTAACGACATGCAAAGGGTGTTTTTTAAGTTGTAATAAGATGTAAAACAAATAGATAAATTATGAAAAAAATTTTACGATTTTCGAAATGGGTAGCAATAATCAGCTTAGTTATGCTGGTTTTTTTGCCTAATGTTAAGGCTCAAAGTTTTTCGCCGTTCAATGGTGATAATTATGCAGGCATTACAGGGATTTATAATAATCCTGCATCAATTGCAAATTCACGCTACATTGTAGACATTAATTTGTTGGGCGGATCAAATGCTTTCACAAATAATTATTTCGGTTTCAACAGAAAATTCATGTTAAACCAATTTAATTTTAATGAAACAAAGAGAGAAATGTGGAGGGATTTGTGGTTTAAAAAGCCATGGTTGCTTCCAAATAGCGAAGATGGAACTAACTCCTATGTTAGACTTCCTGAACAAAGCAGTGAAATGTATTCCGGAGCTTTTGAAAACGAAATACAACTTCTGAGCTTTATGGTCGCTATCAATCCTAAAATGTCGATAGGCTTTTCGGACAGAGTAAGAAGTATTACCAATTTTGATAACGCTTCTTGGGGCTTGATGGAAACTTTCTTTACTCCAAATCCTTTGTCAAGTCTTGGAACAATTGCTAACGGCGAATTTAGAATGTCTTCCGCAGTATGGAACGAAATGGGTCTCACTTTCGCAACTCAAATTTATGACGGCGGGAACCATTATTTTAAAGGCGGTCTTACTGTTAAGTTATTACAGGGTTTGACATCTTCTTACTTGGTTTCTGATGATATTACCTTACAATTTGATGATAATGACAATGTTACTGTTGACGGCGACATCATGTGGGGCATTTCTGAAGGTTTAGATGAACAATATGAACTTATCAGAGAAAACAAGGAACATAATATCTACACAAATGGCAACTCACAATTCAAATATAATCACTGGGGCAACCTTACAAGTGATTATTTTAATGCTTATACAGATGAGTTCTTAAGTCAACCTTTTAACAGCAAATACTGGGATAATCTTGGACTTGGCTTAGACCTCGGCTTTGTTTATGAATGGAGACCCGACTATGAAGATTATAAATATGATATGGACGGCAAAACCGGACTTACCAGAAACGACCTCAATAAATATAAATTGAGAGTTAGCGTTGCAGTTATGGACATCGGTTTAACCGGCGGCATCAAATATGTAAGAGATGCTAACCTTATTTATAATATGGCTTCAGTTAATGGCACATTTGCTACTTCTATTTTCAGCGATCTTGACGATGGTACAGAAGAAATTAATGCAGCAGCTGAAAATTCATTTGGCTCGGACGCAAATTCCGGTACTATGACAGCAGCTACCGATTCTGTATACAAAATGCAACTTCCTACTACTTTAACTTTCGCTATCGACTTTAATCTTGGTAAGAATTTCTATTTGAATTTAGGTACATCTGTTCCTTTTACAGCATTTAACGGCGCAGCTGTTACCGAGTTGGCAAGCGGCAGCTATGATAAAATAAAATTACATACTACTACAGCTATCAACTTGACACCGAGATATGAAAGAAAATGGTTCGGTGTTTCTATACCTCTTACTTATCAATTTATGAATACAGATAAATTGAATGTCGGTCTTGGCTTACGTCTGGGTCCGGTTTGGATTGGGTCTAATACTGTTGTTTCTAATCTTGCAAGAAAATATTGGGACGGCGTAGATATTTGTGCTGCTGTTAAAATACCTATTATGTATTGCGCTCCTAAAGATAAAGATTCTGACGGTGTTTCCGATAAAAAAGACGAATGTCCGACATTACCGGGTACTTGGGAAACCCGCGGTTGTCCTGATACTGATGGCGACGGCATCGTTGATGCAGAAGATGAATGCCCTTACCAAGCTGGCTTAGCCGAATTTAACGGCTGTCCTGATACTGATGGCGATGGTATTCCTGATAAAGAAGATGCTTGCCCTGAAGTTCCAGGTCTTGCTAAATTCAACGGCTGCCCTGATACTGACGGTGACGGCATTCCTGATAACGAAGATTTATGCCCTGAAGAAAAAGGCGTTCCTGAATATAAAGGCTGCCCGAAATCTAAATTCGTACAAGATACAGACGGCGATGGTATTCCTGATGAACTCGATGATTGTCCATTAGTTCCTGGAATAGCTAAATACAACGGTTGCCCTGAAGCTCAATTAGTTCAAGCTAATGATGTAGCTGTAGTTTACTTCGAAACTAATAAATATAATATCAAAACTAATGCTTATCCGGAATTAGACAAAATAGTCAATATAGCTAATAACGGTGATAATAAAGAAGTTACTATTAAAGTAGTGGGTCATTGCGATGCTACAGGTAATGATAGAATTAATGATCCTCTGTCAGTGAAAAGAGCTGAAAGAGTTAAACAGTACTTTATCGAAAAAGGTGTTGACCAATCTACTATATCTTCCGAAGGTAAAGGCTCTCACGACCCTGTTGATACAAATAAAACTGCTGCAGGCCGTGCTAAAAACCGTAGAGTTGAAGTCGAAATATCTTTTATGAAATCTAAATAATATGAGATAATGACTCTTATGCAGTCTTAATATAATAGCCGCAGTGCAATGGCGTTGCGGCTATTTTTTTATAATTAATTATATATATCATGAAAAAATTATTGGTCTTATTTACAATTCTATTCTCTTTCCAATTTGTATCTTTTGCACAACCTGAAAAATTAACACTCGAAGATTTCTTCCAAAAAAGAACCTTCGCCCAAAAATCTGTGTACGGACTAACCTCAATGAACGATGGCATTCATTATTCAACTCTGACTAATAGAGGCAAGTGTATAGTGAAATATTCCTATAAAACAGGAGAAGCTGTAGATACATTGTTTAATGTTGATGAACTTGTTGCAATAAATATGAAAGATACCTTATATTATATACAGGATTATGAATTTAGTGATGACGAATCACAAATATTAATTTATACTAATGCCGATTATATTTACAGACGCTCGTTTGTTGCCGATTATTATGTGTATAATGTGAACACTAAAGAAATCAGACCTTTATCTGATAATGGCAGACAGCAGCTCGGCACTTTTGCACCTGTAGGTAATAAAGTAGCTTTCGTTAGAGAGAATAATTTGTTTGTCAAAGATTTTGATGCTAATGTGGAAACTCAAGTTACTTATGACGGAGATTTTAATAGCATCATCAATGGTGCTCCGGATTGGGTTTATGAAGAGGAATTTGGCTTTAATAAGGCTTTTGAGTGGTCGCCTGATGGGAAAAAACTTGCCTTTATGCGCTTCGACGAATCAAGAGTGAAAATGTTTAATATGACGATGTTTAAAGGTGCCGCTCCCGTTCATGAAGAAAATGCTCTTTACCCAAGCAATACTACTTATAAGTATCCTAAAGCCGGCGAAGATAATTCAGTTGTCACAGTCAATGTTTATGATGTCAATACCGGAAAAATGCACCTAATGAATGTAGGCGAAGAAACCGACCAGTATATACCGAGAATCAGATGGACAACAAGAAATAATGTACTCGCAATTTTCAGAGTTAACAGATTGCAAAATATGTTCGAGATTTTGTTTGCCGATGCAAATACAGGAAATTATGAAGTCGTATATTCCGAAACAAATCAATATTATATTGATGAATCCGTCTACGACAACGTTGTATTTGTAGATGATAATTCTATTATGCTGACAAGCGAGATAAGCGGATATATGCACATCTATATGTATCATCTTGACACTAAAATTATGCAACGCATTACTGACGGCGAATGGGATGTTACCGATTTTCTTGGCTATAACCAGAAGACAAAAACAGTATACTATATTTCATGTGAGGGAAGTCCTATCAGAACGAATTTGTATTCTATCAGAGTTGACGGCAAAAAACGCCTTCGTCTCACACAGGGTGAAGGTACCAATATGGCGGTATTCTCTAAGGGATATAAATATTATGTAAACTATTTTTCTAATTTTGAGACTCCTACTTATGTTACTTTGCACGAGGCTTCCGGCAAAATGATAAGAGTTTTGGAAGATAATGCTGCTTATATTAAAAAGGTTGCACAATATAAACATAATAATAAAGAGTTTTTCACTTTTACCACAAGTAACGGTGATGTCTTATACGGCTATATGATAAAGCCTGTCGATTTTGACGAGTATAAGCAATATCCTGTAGTTATGACACAGTATAGCGGTCCGGGTTCACAATCTGCTGTCGACAGCTGGTCTTTCGATTGGTATAATTATTTAAGTCAGGAGGGCTTTTTGATTGTTTGCGTTGATCCGCGTGGCACAGGAAACAGAGGTGAGGAGTTTAAGAAATGTACATATATGCAACTCGGCAGATATGAATCTGATGACCAGATAGAAGCAGCAAAATATCTGACAACCTTATCTTATGTTGACGAGGATAATATTTCTATCTGGGGATGGAGTTACGGCGGCTTTATGGTGGCTTTGTGTATGGAAAAAGGTGACGGCATCTTTGATGCAGGCGTGGCAATAGCACCCGTGACTAACTGGAGATATTATGACAACATCTACACTGAAAGATACATGAGAACACCACAGGAAAATCCGGACGGCTACGATGATAACTCGCCGATAACCCATGCAAAAGATTTACAGGGTAGTTTGCTTTTAGTACATGGTACAGCTGATGATAACGTACATGTTCAAAATTCTTTTGAATATTCCGAAATGTTGGTGCAGGCAAATAAACAATTTGATTATATGGTTTATACAAACAGAAATCATGGCATTTATGGCGGCAATACTCGCTATCATTTATATTCTAAGGTTACAAAATTCTTAAAAGATAAATTACAGGATTAGAAAAAAAGGAGCATCAATCGATGCGGTAGATGCTAAGTATTTTTTCATTAAAAAACTGTTGAACATAAAGAAAATAGATTTATCTTTGTCGGTTGAAAAATTTTAATTAAAAAAAATAAAGTTATGACAGAAAAAGTACAAAAAGTGATGCGGGATATTCCGGCTGTTCGTTGGACTGCGTTACTCCTATTAGCACTCGCAATGTTTTGTTCATATATTTTCATGGACATTCTTTCACCTATTAAAGATTTAATGCAATCTACCCGCGGTTGGGATTCTACAGCTTTCGGCACCATGCAGGGGTCAGAGACATTTCTCAACGTTTTTGTGTTCTTTTTGATTTTTGCCGGTATTATATTAGACAAGATGGGAGTACGTTTTACGGCTCTTTTGTCAGGTGTGGTAATGTTAATTGGAGCTTGCATTAAATGGTATGCCGTCAGTGAAAATTTCATTGGCAGCAGCACAGACGTGTGGTTCACAAATAATCTCAATTATATTCCCGGATTTGATGAATTAAAAATTTCTCCTTTTTATAGAGGGATGCCTTCTTCTGCTAAATTAGCTGCTGTCGGCTTTATGATATTCGGCTGTGGTGTTGAGATGGCAGGCATTACAGTTTCTCGTGGTATTGTCAAATGGTTTAAAGGTAAAGAAATGGCTTTAGCCATGGGTTCAGAAATGGCTTTAGCTCGTTTGGGTGTTGCTACCTGTATGATATTTTCGCCTTTCTTTGCTAAATTAGGTGGAAATATAGATGTCTCCCGCTCAGTAGCTTTCGGCGTTGTTTTATTGATGATTGCTTTGATAATGTTCATTGTCTATTTCTTCATGGATAAAAAACTTGATGCTCAGACCGGCGAAGCTGAAGAAAAAGACGACCCATTCAGAATTAAAGATATAGGTACCATTTTGTCAAGTTGGGGCTTCTGGTTAGTTGCTTTACTTTGCGTACTTTATTATTCTGCCATTTTCCCTTTCCAGAAATATGCCGTAAACATGTTACAGTGTAATCTAACATTTACAGATGTTCCTGCAGATTCTTTCTGGGCTTCAAATACTGTTACCATAGTACAATATGTTATCATGCTTGTTGTAGCTGCAACTGCTTTTATAAGTAACTTTACAAAGAAGAAACCGGTAAAATATACTTTATTGGCTGTATCAGTAATTTTCTTGATAGCTTTCTGCTATATGGGCTACAGACGTCAATCGGCAGAAACCGTTTTCGCCGTATTCCCATTATTGGCAGTCGGAATTACCCCTATTCTCGGTAAAATTGTCGACCACAAAGGAAAAGCAGCAAGTATGCTGTTGTACGGCTCTTTATTATTGATAATCTGTCACTTGACATTTGCTTTCATACTACCTATGTTCAAAGAAAGTCCTATTGGCGGCGTTATTATTGCTTATCTTACCATCTTGATTTTAGGAGCTTCTTTCTCTTTGGTGCCGGCTTCGTTATGGCCAAGCGTTCCAAAATTAGTCGACCAAAAAGTTATCGGTTCTGCTTATGCTCTGATATTCTGGATACAAAACATCGGTCTGTGGTTATTCCCATTGTTGATTGGAAAAGTATTAGACAAAACTAATCCTGAAATCGCAACAAAATTAGCAAGCGGAGAAATTACACCGGAAGTAGCGGCTGTTTCTTACAACTATACCGCTCCATTGGTAATGTTAGCTTGTCTTGGTGTTGCTGCCTTAATTATTGGCATAATATTGAAAAAAGTTGACAAAAAGAAGGGTCTTGGCTTAGAATTGCCAAATGTTACAGAATAATTATCATGATAATTGATATGAAAAAAGCAGGTTAGAAGACCTGCTTTTTTTTATATTATCCCTCAAGGATATTGTGCAATACCTCAACAGATTTTATTTCCCCTATTTCCGGAATGTGATAATGATAAAATTTCAGCAGATAATTAATTGCATTGGTGCGAATTTGTACAGAGTTACAATCACTTAATCTGTCTAAAACATCAGCATTTAAGGCATCAAAAATCATCTTGGCATAAAAAGAAGGGATATAATCTTGGTGATTAGGAATAATTTGAGTAAAGTGACCTTCGCTGATATTATAGATAGCATTTGCGGAATATTGTTTGCCGGTAATTTCAAAGCCAAGGTATTTTACCAATTTAGTGAGGAAGATTATATGAAATTCGGGAGAAATAGCTCCTGTTTTGTCTAATTTTATCAGTGCATCAGTTATAAATAAGAACAACTCTTCCGATTGTGTACCTTCTTTCAAGCATTTTAGCAGTATCTCATTGATAAACATAAAGATACAGTTTTTTGATAAATCTTGGGAGTATTGATTTACAAATTCGTACAAATATTTGAATTTTATTTCGGAGATATTATATAAATCAGAGAATTTATTTTTGCATATAATCAGGTCTAAGATAGAGAGTTCGTTAAAATAGGTACAAGGAATTTTTGCATTTTTACGTTTAGCACCTTTAACGAGGCAAGATATAATTCCGAATTTGTCGGTAAAAAGTTTTACGATATTACTTGTTTCGGAATAAGAAATATTTTTCAAAACGACAGCAGATGTTTTGAAATGTTCCATGATAATTATCTGATAAACAAGATTTTAGTTGTAGCTTTTTCGGTGCCGTCTTCTGCGACTACGAACACTATATATACGCCGGTTGCGGCTCTTTTGCCGTTAGGAGTATATCCGTTCCATGTAACTTGTCCACCGTTAGAGCGGTCGGCGAAGACGATTTTACCTGCCATATCGGTAATTTTCACCATAGAGTTTTCCATAAGTCCCGTTACTGCGATAACGCCGTTATAATCAGGTCTTACTGGATTAGGATAAGCGTAAATAGAATCATTAGATTGCTGAGGTTCTGATGAAGTACTTCTAAAAGAGCATATTCCGGAAGAGGTGCCAAAGAAGACTTCTCCGACTTGGTTAATTGTGATATAAGTTATACTGTTTGCCAGAAGTGAGGAGTTATCTTTAGTATAATGAGCAAGTTCTTCTGTACCGTCTGCGCTAACATAGTATACGCCTGATGTTGCTGTTCCTATCCATTTGTTGTTGCCATAGTCGACAGCAATAGCGGTGATACTTTCTCCTTCTAATAGTGGGCGTGTTGTGCCATCATAATCTACAAGAATATACGAAGCGTCGTAATCGCCGCTGCCGAAGATATTGTTTGGAGAATAAAAAACGGCAATACCTTGGTCTGTGCCTATCCATACCTCACCATCTTTGTCTACTGCAATTGCAGACACTGTTTGTCCGGGGATTGCGCCATTGCCCGTAGCGTAAGTAAGTGCTTTACATCTATCATCACCACCGTAAGTGGGAGTTCCATTATCATTAATGACATAAATAGTACTTGCTGAGCGGGTCTTTAACCATTTTTGTCCATAAGTGTCAATTATTATATCGGAGACTTCTTTATCGGCAAAAGAAGTCGGAACTGTAATTTGTCCCCACGTATTATCCTTCGTCAGTACATATAACATATTGCTGCTGAGCGAATTGGAAATCCACAGATTATTATTGTCATCATATTTCAAACCACCAACTCTAACATTAGCATCTTCATAGCCGTTAGGTGCTTCAAGAGGGCTGTTAGATTGATTGTAAACATTGACGATTGCATTGTCTTTCAGTTCGATAAGTCCATGAAGATATGAAGCGAGAAATATGTGATTTGCATCGCGAGGGTCAACAGCTAAATCAACAAGGTCGGTGATATTTTGCAACCCGGGGAGTTCGTCTTTTGTGACAGAAGACCATTCGTTAGAAGAAAAGATGCTATATTTAGCCTGTGTATACAGAGGAGTCCACGAAACATTAAAACCTCCCGGAACTACATACACATTGGAAAATGCCGACACCATCTTAAAAGCCTGAGCCACAACAGGTCCGGAAGGACTGACAAAATTTCCTTCCCAACCTTCAACAAATTTAGTTAACCCATATTTATTATCGGCAACCCAATATTCATCATTAAATCCCTTAATTGCTTGCATAGGAGAAGGTGTAGCTCCGGTAGTATTATATTGCCACGAGTTTTTTATGCGATTGTAATTTACATCGTACACAAAAGTTGCAACATTGAAGCAGATGATAAGTTCTTTATCTTCGGCAGTCAATGATGAAACTGTCATGTGATTATAAACATCAGGAAATAAACTCCATTCATTACCATCATATATCAACAAAGTATCTTGATTATATTCTTCAGAATAAGCATTAGCAATAATCTTATTGTTGAATACTTCCATTTGATTGATTAAATTGCTTTCGATAACCGGAATATACATTAAAGACCAATTACTATAATTTGCAAGATTAACAGTTTCATCGTTTAAAGCCTGATAAATACCGTCATCAGAAGAAGCATAAAACATATTGGTTTCAGGATAATATACAAAGTCGTGTATATCAACATATTGCCCTTCACCGCCGATAATATAAGTATCGGCAATTTCAATTTTTTTGAGGTCTACAACTACAATACCAAAGCCACAACTTAAATAAGCGTAATTATCTTTAAAAAAAATATTATTTATAGATTTTCTGTTTATGATATTACTTCTGTAAATATCAGCCATATTGATAGTGTGTCCATTTTTAATAATATCAATATTTGCATTTGAATAAGCAACAAAAAGCAAATTCATGTCGGAATTATATTTAATACATGAAATTCCTATATCAGAGAGACCGCTAATTTTTGAACTTATATCAATATAACCTGTATTTACATTATAAGAAAACAGGCTGTACTCAGATGCTGCATAAATATTTTCTTTATCTTTGGTCACAGATTTCATAGAATTATAAGGAAAATGACCTCTCCAATCTCCTATTTTAAAATCATCTTGGCTAAAAGAAAGTATTGATAATGACAAAAATAAATATATAAACAAAAAGCGTTTCATAAAAAGTGATTATTAATGATTTACAATAAATAAACTACAAAACGATGAATTTTATTATAGAAGAAAAATCATCATTTTTAATTTTCAGAAAATACACGCCGCTGTTAAGATTACTAACATCAATTGAGCCTTCGTTTGTATATATAGAATTAGTTAACAGCACTTTACCGTTGACATCTAAGATGTCGAAAGGAATGTTTTTATCAAAATTATAAGAAGAAATATTGTATAAAAGTATGTCTCTGGCAGGATTAGGATACACAGTAATTTCAGGATTAGAGAAAGTATTTATGCCTGTGGTATTTTTAACCACAATATTTTTAGTACCTGCAGAAAAATAATTAGCGTAGTCTATTGCCAACAAATCCACGGTGATAACATCGCCGACATTATAACCTTCGGGGCTGACTGTATAATATCTTTCTCCCAATGTTCCATTCCAATAATAAGCAGAGAAGTCGGCACCACCATCAATAGTGATTGTAGAATCGACATTGATAACGGTATCGGCACCGAGGTCAATATTACCGACAGCCCAATTACTTGGCTCGAGGTAATAAATCATCTTTTTCAGATAATCAAGGCTGTTGTTGTCGGAAGCACCGGTCAAATTTCCATAAATTGCTGATGATACAATAGATTTATATTCAGGTTTATCAAAATTATTGACATCTGCCGAAAAAGCGGCGGCGACACAATTGCCGGTTTCATTAAATTTAAGTATAGGCACAGCTTTTTGATTACTGCAAGTGATATTTTTAGTAATTACGCCGGTAGAGTTAAACAGCATATTTTCCGTAAAAGTATCATCAGTGCCGGTAACTATTCCGGTAGAGCTGTTGTCGTTTATACTGCTTATGCCGAAAGCCTCGTTTAAAGTAGAATTACTCCATAGACTTCCACCTTCTACATATATAGTTCCGTGATTATCAATGAATTGAATGACGGCATCAACTTCATCATCATTAAGAGTGTAAGCATTATTATCAGAATTTAAAGAGATAAAAACGAGATTATGGTTGTCGTAATCAAAAATATCTGGAGTAATAGAAAGAGAATATTTTACTGATGTAAGATTATTTAATGCGCCGGCTAAGGCAGTTGTTGAGCCTAAACCGTTGCGAAGGTCGACAACAGCAACAGGCTTGTCGCCTATAAACAAAGCTGTAGTTTCAGAACCATCTTTGCCGTGTTCGTCGGTAAACGACACTGTCATTGGTGCAATAAACTTATCCGGACAGGTTTCACTAACCGCAACAGGAACGGTAACGACAACAGTTTCATTTGGCTCTATCAAATTTACAGTCAAAGATTGTGCATCTAAAACAGTAAATAAATCCGGTTTATTTATTGATAAATCGACAGTGCGTGCCGGATAATTTCCTGAGTTATAGCAACTTAAATAGCAAAGTCCGGTTTCGCCGGCACTAAGATTATCGCCATTATCATTAGAAGCTGAGGAAGAAATTGTCAAATTTGCAACAGCTATATTGGTCGAGTAAGAGTAGGTAAATTCATCATTAATATTGATAGAGAGAGTAACTTCATCAGCAGGAGCATAAGGAGATACGCTTATTTTGATATCCGGAACGATGCAGAAAGAGCCGGCGGCGATAGAATTTATTGTACTTTCAGGATTTAATACTGTTGCCCAATCTTTATCGGAGGTTGTGGTAATTACAACTTCATCAGAATTAAGATTACCGATATTGTTAATAGTAAGGAGCAGCGATATAGTTTCGCCGTAATTCATTATGTTGTCATTGTTGCCATAGTTTGCATCGGAAAAATTAGCAGAGGTGATATTTAATATTGCAGCTGAAGTAACGTCTATAGTAGAAGTATAGCGATATTTATTATGAGCTGTAATTACTAAAGTATACTCATTATCAGGGAGAAAGCCCTCAGAGATATTAATATTTCCGTCTCCGTTTTGCGGTGTTACCATTCTGGCAACAAGTTCACCGTTTTTAAGCAGAGCCAAACGTGCAAAACTTGCATCGGTTTCTACATGCAGGACTTTGGTGCCGGCGGCAACATTATCTTCATGGACAGCTTCGATAGCAGTAGGAGCAGCTGTCCAGATGTCCATGGTAGGGTCTCCGAACAAGTTAAGTTCGTAAGCAGTCCATCTATTATAATTATTAGAAAACCAAGCAGGGTTTAAATCTTTTGAGTAAGCGTTAGCATCACCGATTTTAGTATAATATTCGTGGAAGAAAGCCTGATAAAACAGTCTGTCATAAAATTGTGAAGAGCTTCCTGTTCCACCCGGGACGTACCAGCCATATCTCGAATTAGCAATTGTTGCCACATTAGCCGTTGCTATCGTACTTGCAACTTCGGCAAAACAGTCGCTGCTATAATAACCGACAGAAGTTTCACGATTATCGAAGGAGCCGGCATAACAGCCCTGAGAATAAGATACTACATAAGATTTAGACTCGCC
>JALNXP010000222.1 GCA_023230285.1 Bacteroidales bacterium
CTGTAATACTTACCGCCGTAGCACTCTCAATAAAATGATAATACCTTTTTGTTGTGTCGTTAGCCGTGGAGCCGACAATACATACTCCATTTGTTACAACACTATGAGTAAAATTAAAATCATAATTACGCAATGCTAACGCATTATTCAATTGCTCCACTTGCGATATAACTGTTTTCGGATATATTTCTTCTACGCCGTCTGCCGTATTTCGTTTCAATATAACTTTTCGCGCCATATATATTGTTTTATTATTATCTTATTATTTGCTTATATTCTTTGTATAAGGTATCATATTTTTTAGATATGTTTTCTATATCTCTCTTGAGTTGTTTGTTCTCGGCGGCTAAATTATCTAACTTGCCATTTAATACTTTATTTTCTTCGATATAGGCAACCAACTTGTTGTTTAAGTTTGATATGATTTTATCGAATGCTGAAATTTTTTCGCTGAGAATTATAATATCTTGTAATTCGTTTTGATTTTCTATTTGTTTTGCAGAGGCTTCCGCTTGTGCTGCCTCTGCCCGCTTCTGTCTCTTTACTATTCTGACGGATATTACGCCGGTTATACCGCCCGCAAGCAGGCAGGATAACACCGGTGTAATTAAGTTCAACCATGTTTCGCTCATGACAAAATTAGTTGCGGATTAACTATTAAATTTGAGGAACTACCACATCACCAAGTTCACACCACAAATCTGTAATTGTCCAGCTTGCAGGTTCGGTAGCACTGTAGTGTATATTGCTGTTGCCTGTAGGAAGTGTTGGCTTATTAAGCAAGTCATCATAACTACCTGTTTTTGAAATCTTATGCAATGTGATGTTACCGGTAAAAGACTCCGATGCAGATGGCTTCTGCGCTGTTGTTGCTGTTGTGTTTAAAGTTCCGGCAGATGCAACTTTATTGGAATCTACCCATGCGTTGGTATCGCTATCCCAAATCCAAACAGTGTCCGTGGTGCCAACAACGGCATAATCTCCATTTACACAATTGGCGGCCGGCCATGCTGAGTTAAGAGCTGCAGGCGTTGCATAATACCCTTTGAAATGATTGTTTTTAATTGCTGCGCCGGTAATTCTTTTATTAACACTATTTGTGCTATCCCACTCTATATCTATAATTAGAATATTAACATTTGTCTCTGAAATACTCTGTCAACTCTTTTAATACATTCATTCCGGCTTGTATTATTGCATATTTTGTCTCACCTTCGTAATAACCGTTTAAATGTAATACTCTGTATGCGGCATTCAGATAGTTTAACATTGTAGTGTTTCTTGTTGCTAAGTTTGCTTGGTAATATTCTATGCTTTTTCTTGCATACTTTGGTAGTTTGAGAACCTCGCCATTTATTGCTATATACGCATCAATAATTATTAATACTCCGCAATATGCTGTGCCGCAGGCTGTTTTTACATATTTGACATCTGTATAAAAATCTCCTTTTTTGCCGGCTTTTTCCGATAACATTGTCTTGGCATTGTCCAAATAGCGTTGTGCTTCGCTTATGGCTCTCTCTTTGATTTTTTCCTTTTTCATCTTTTCACTGCTTTGTGGTGCAAAGATATTGTTTTTTTTCTTACTCATAAATATTTGTTTTTTCTTCTATTTCTTCACTATAAAACATTCTTAAATCTTCATCTTCCAACCAATCGTGGACATAAAACTCGTAATACCTGTCTTTCGTATAATAATGACATTCTTCGTTAAATGATAAATGATATTCAAAATTACTTGCATTATGTAGTTTATAACCTTTATCAGTTAAGTATTCTCCTATCTTAATTTTATCGGCATATTTAAATTGACGTGCTACTATTTCGGTAATGACTTTCAAAGACAATCTTATATATTCTTTTTTCTGCATTAAGAATTGTTCTTTGATAATATCTTTGATATTACGTATCAATTGCGGTTCCGTTCTCTCTTTTATTTTCATAAGCTGTGGTGTTTCGTATATGCTTTCATCGAACCATAATCTCGTCTTTTGCGGATAATATAATGTTCTGTGCTCTAAAAAGTAAAGAAACGCCGGTATCTCTTCCATCATCCGGTCCGACATATTAGGATCCTCGGTGCCGGAAGGTATCGTCCCTACTTTAACAATGCAATACCGGTTTTCTTCATAGTCTATACGCATAAAATTATTTTCATCATTACTGCACATTATCAACTTGCTAAAATTCGGCACTTCATAATCGTTGGTGCCTTTGCCTTCTATCGGAATGGTTTTATTTGTGCATATCATCTTTATTTTATTCTTTACGTTTGACTTTTCTATCTCTATCAGACTTTCATCTATTGCAATTATTAATTTTCCTGCCCATGATGAATTGAACTTGCTACTTATACGGTCGCTATCCAATATACGCATATTTTCATTGAAAATGTTTCGCAAAAGCTCTAAAAAAGTAGATTTACCGGTTTTGTTTTCTTTGGAAACTAAACATATTACAGGCAAATGCAGTGTCGGTCTTGTGTATACTAATTGAATATAATCTAATGCAAATTCGTAAAGGGAATCGCCGGAGATGTTTTTATAATCAAAAATGTGATGTAACAATTTGTTGATAGTGTTCCATGAGCCTTCAGTCGGTTCATTATATACCGGTTGATACCTATTATATAATATAGACTGAATACCTTTTTTTGTCGTTTTGATAAGCTGCTTGAATTTGTTCGGATTGTTTTCCGGAATGTTGGTAAAGCCGTCATACTTGTTTATTCGCTTCAAAAACTCATGAGATTTATAGTAGTCGGCTTTGATGGCGGCGAGTTCCCACTCTTTTAGATTGATTTCGCTGATTTCTTGGTCGTCTATTTTAAACGTGTCTACCACTTTTTTGTAATATTTAGTGCCTACTCTTAAGTAAAAGTTTTGCTCACCCTTCCAACTCACCTGTAATTTATCCGTGTCATCGCAATAATAAGGATCACCTTTGTAAATAAACTCTTTATCTTGTAATATATCTTTATGTTGGTCGAAGAATGTCTGGACATTGTCAAGTCCGAAAATCTTTTGCACTATATACGGCGACACTCCGGATATTTTGTAAATAAATATATACCGCCTGCTGTTGCTTCCCTCCAATAATGAGGACAACTCTTTTATGATTTCTTCCTGCGGATTGACTTTACTATATAGTAAATCATCAATCCCCTTAAATTTAGCTTCTTTATTGACGTGAGCAAAATACAGGCAGACGTTATGAGGTTTCAGCAACTCGTTGAATGTAGTTAAGGCGGCATGAAAAGTAGATAGTCTTGTTGTCAGCTCTTTATTTTCTGCCCATTCTACGTCCATACAGTCAGCATCAAACAGCAGCACCACATTTTCCACTTTGCATACGTCTATAAAATTAAGAATATATTGATGGATACAATCTTTAGACGGACCTTTGAAGTTGTGTATGCCGCCGATGCCGAAACATGGCAAGCCGAAATTTGAGACGGCAAAAGCTTTAAATTCACCTTCGGTTACATACAGAGTTTTAACCTTTTCTTGCTTTTTGTATGCGTTGATGATTGTGGGCGTAGAAAATGGGATGGCTTCCGTTCCTTGAGGCTGGTAATATTTGCGTTTTGGAATGGTTGGCTTTTTAAACCGAGTTCTGAAAAATGGACGCAACTTTTTGTTGTCGTCATAATTGATTATTTCGCCGGAAGGTGTTAGATAGTGAATTTCGATGTTGTCATCATCATCGGCTTTGAAAAATTCAAAATCTATTGTCCGTCCTTCTAATGTCACCACCTTATAAACATTAGCCGCTTCGGTTATATTTAGTTCCGACAATCTTTGTCGTAAATAGCTATCTTGTTTGGTCGAATATTCTTTCATTGAAAAACTCTTCTATTTTTTCGCAATATCGTCTTCGGATATATGTTCGTCCTGTACGCCAGTTATAAATTACATTTTTACTTACATTGCAATATTGCGCTAACGCATTTATTGTTAGCTTATAATGCTGATATGGAATATCGCGTAGTCGCCTATTCAAACTTTCATTAAATGGTGTCATTACATATCATTTTGTTTTCTACATCAGGCTGTACGCTAACGCTTACGTACAGCCTGATGTAGAAAATTATTAAACCGTAAAAATTTATCCTTTCATTTTGGCGGTTACGTTTGCGTAATGCTCGTTGGCAAGTAACAGCGACAATACTAACACTTCCGTAAAATCTTGCAGGTTGCCGCACACGTAGGAGGGTAGCGAAGTGCCTAAATAATATAGAGTTGCAATGCAATTACAGTAACTGTCTACCAACTTCACCTCTATTGTGATGCACGGCGACACATATACAGTCAGGCGTTCGCCTTCCCATTTCAGCTTAGGCAATCCGGACGTCTGCACCACCTTCTCCGGTGATATAATGCCGTTAGCCGCTAATATCTTCCACGGCGCAATACCTTTTCTGATACATTTTTCGATGTCACCTTGGACTCTTTCCGGTTGTTTTGTTTCCGGTTC
>JALNXP010000223.1 GCA_023230285.1 Bacteroidales bacterium
CTTTGTATTTGTCTTCGTCCGTTTTTCCCTTTCTGTCTTCTTCAATAATCAATCCAAAGGTTTTCTCATTTCTGTTGTCTATCAATATTTCAACTTTATCTTCCTGTTCAAATGCCTCTGTTTTCAGAAATTCCTGAATAACAACCGTTACCGCCACTAACCACCAGTTTTGATTGTTAGCAAAAAGTGCCGGTTTGCCCTTTGAAACATATATTTTGTCGGCAAGAGGCAACAAAAGTTCTCTGCAAATCCGCTTCTTATCATTTGATAACGAATTGAAATGGAAGGCTTCCGTTTCAATAATACTTTTGGTATCGTTGGGTGCGGCACCGAGTTCAAACTCTTTGTATGCTTGTTGATATTTTTGCTTAATTGTCAATTCGTTTTGCGAGATTAAAACGCCGCAGACAAAAGATTTGTCATTCTCAGCCATAGTAAAACTGCCGGTTTCGTCAATAGCAAATCTGTATTTTGCCATAATATTCTTTTTTTTATTTGTTGTTCACTAATGTTGTTGCTAATTCATAAGCCTTAATTCCTTCTGCAGAAATCAGATAGGCGGCATTATCATCTCCGCTTTTAATGTATCTAAGCGGATTTTCGGAATAATCTTTTGTGGTATCAAACCCGCAAACGAAGCATCTGATAATGTCATTACCTTCCGATTTATCACGCTCTACCCAAACTTCCTTCCCTTCTTTTGATAGTCCCTTTTTAGCGTTTGGATACATCTTCAGATTTGGCTTATTATTTGATGAACCGCAGCATGGACAGGTTTTAGAAGTGGCATCAGCATCCACAAAAAAGACTATACCAAACTGATTTTTTACTTTGCCTTTGCCAACGGCAACATGGTCATAATTTTTCATTGCTCTGAAAGGCGGCACTAAATGCAAAATATTTTGGCTGTCTTGCTGAATGCGGAATAGTTTTTTGAGCAGTTGCATTTCAAAAAAATTGTAAAGACCTAATCCGGCATATTTTTCCACATCGGCACGCCGACCTTCCTCTTTATTTGTTTTTGTTGGCACACCGGCGATTCCTCCTATAATTTGACCACTGAATGGTTTTGATAAATCTTCGAGTGAAATATAGACCTGATAATCAAGATTTTGAAGTAAATAAGCAATAACGCCAACCATATTGGCAACCACTCCGTTTTTTAAATTATCTACCGGCTCTAGCTGAACAAGTTTATCAATTTCCAATTTAACGGTTTCACCTTGTTTTTCTTTATCTTTCAGCTCTTGAAATTTTTTGAGTATTTCTTCGATTTTATCAATCGGCAAGGTTTCATTCAGTTCCTCAACGGCAGTTCCATAGAAAGAAACCAACCCTTTATCACCGTTTTCATTATCTACAAAGTTAGACATGATTTGTTCTTTGGTCTTGTTGTTTGCATACCATTCTAATACAGCATCCGGATTGGTCTGCATTTGGAATTGCAGTTTACGAATATACGCCAACTGCTGCATTTTTACCTGCATTTTATTCGGCTTTGAATACTTACCATCTTTGTCTTTTACCTTTACTTCGCTCAAATCCACCAAAACCTTTTTCTTTTCCGGCTTTCCGTCTATTACAATAGTTGTTTCCACACGCAAATTAGATAAATCGAGAATAACACGTTTCTCAAGTAATTTATGTTCCCATTGTTTTGCTTCGGAGTTAAATGAACGGGTATAAATATCAAAATCACCGACAATTTTCTTGTCTTGGTCTATTACACACAGCGTAGCCAATTCTTTTTGTCCGCGGTCAATGCCAAAGACATAAAATTTTTCTTTAGGTCGCTCAACAGGTTTTTGTTTTTTGTTCTGGTTTCCAAAATGGGCAAGCAACGCATTCACCGATTCACTTTGTTTTTCTTCTTCCGTTCGTCCTCTCAAATCTGCATTAAATTCTTTTACCGCTTTTTCCTGCAATTTATCATCTTTATAATTTGCAATTTGTTCCCAATTAGAAATATAGCTATCGGATTTTGGAAGATAATCGCATAAGAAATGAGCTATCATTTGGAAGCGGGAGTAGCGTTTGTCTCCTTTGTCGGAAACCGGATAATTTGGCGTTGGTTTTCTATAAGAAACTCTAAATTCCGGAGTTAGTCTCCAAGGAGTTTCTTGAGTGAAAATAGCGTTCCAATCTTTGGTAAATTGATTGCCTTCTGTTTTATTTTCTTTTGCTATGTCCTGACTAACAATCGGCAATAGCAAACAACCCTTTTTATTTACCAAATCGGATAAAGTTTCTTGGCTGATATAGTTTATATCCAATTCATAGCATTTGGCATCAACTTCTTTTTTAATTTGCTCAAACGTTTTATTGCTGAGATTTAATTGGAATTCCAAGTCCCAGCGTTTATCTTCTATAAACTCTTTCCATTCTCTAATGTTACGCTGTTCTTTTTGTTCTTCAGATAATTCAGGTTTCTGTTCAAAACTATTTCTGTTATTTCTATTCAATTCATCCATTCTCTTTTTCCTGAGCATTTTGGCAATAGAGCCTGAAGTAACCGAATTAACCGAATAAGTCGTAAAATCGCTGTGATGTCTGTCTGTTTTTGCATATATTCTATTCTCCTTTTTATCGACAAACTCCTGTAATAAAACATATTTATCAAAATTTTGGTCTTCGATAATTATGGCATAATGGGTAACTTTGTTAAGTTCTGCCGCACCGGTTATTTTATCACGCATTTGGGCAAAGGTTCTGCCCATTTCCATAGCAACGGATTTAAAATATTTCGTAATGTCATCAAAAGTCTTAATATTATTCTTCAATCGTCCTCTAAACAAGGCTATTTGCTGTTTGGCATCTTTATAATCTTTATCATCTTTTGTTAGAGTTTTCAGCCATTTTTCAATAGAATATTTATTTTGATTTCCGTTTCGACCGATTTTATCCCAAGATATTGGGGATAACAATTTTGTTGCTTCATTTATAAACGTTTGCCTATTTGTTGGATTTCCGTATTCCAATGTTGCCAACACAGCCTTTAATTCCTGTAATTGTGCATATAACTTGAAATCTGCATTGCTTTTATCAATGCCAAAGTTTTTTTTAAGAAACCCTTCACAAACAGCAACCGGAATATCCGCATCACTATGATAAATACTTCTTGCCAAGTTCTCCCAAGCGAAATCAAATGCTACTTTTAGCGGATAAGCATCTAAATCGAAATCGTTTTTATCCTGTAAATCGGCATAATCCTTTGTAGGACTTTTCGTTTGTCCAATACTGCGAAGAAATTCCAATAAATCTTCTTCGCTTTTATTGATGGTTTCGCTTAAAGTTTTAGCTATTTCGTATTGTACAATAGCAGGAACAGGCTTATATTTAAACAGTAAGCTACGTTCTATCAATCCGGTAGTTTTATCATCTAATTTTGAGAGTTTTTCTTTGGCAGACAAACTGTAAATTTTATTGGCAAAATACAAAGCATCTTTATTCTCTTTCAATATTTTGTCAAGACCGAGCTTTTTAATTTCAGAGTCTATGCTATTGTCGGTAGAATTGGGATTCTTTACAGCTGTTTTTTGATTAAGAGTTGCTCGGCAATAAGGCACGTTACCACCATTTTCTTCAAAGTATTTTTTTAATTCTGAAATTTCAGAAAGCAAATCACTTTTGGATTGATAATCGGTTGCAAAATCAATCAAGTGTTTATTTTCAGTTCTTGAATCATCTATTTTTTCCAATTTAGGAAAACAAATTTGTCCCAGACAAAGCGGTTGCAGTGTTTCTTGAACAATATTCGTCAATGACAAGAATAGTTTTCGCAATTCTACTTCATTCGGTTTATTATAGGTTCGGTTAATATTCAAAGCATCTTCAAACTGTTTCAACTTTTCAGTAACTACTTCAAATTTATCTGCTGCATTTATCAGATTATCCCGCCAATAAGTGAGGAGATATTGTCTGCGTTCGATGCCTTTGTCATCTTTCTTGTCTAATTCGGAAAGATTTATGGTTCGGGATTGTGGCTTTTTTGTTCTAACTGTTTTGTCGTTTTTTCTATCATATCGCTCATCAACCCAGAAACCGTCAAAGCCAATTTTTTTGCAAAGGATTTTGTAATAGTCTTTATCTAAGGCAATCTGGTCGGCACGAGAATAAACTTGTTGCCAGCTACTAAGAAAATCCGAAATCATCACAAGACAACATCTAATTTTATCAACAGACAAACTCATCTCGGATTTTTCGTCTGTTGATACGGATTTTTTAATTCGGTCTTCAGAACTTTTTACCAAGTCTTTTAATTCGTTATGACTTTGGTAGATTTCTCCTGTAAAACCATCTTTTCTTGTTTTACTTTTTTGTGTTAATCCAAAACGCAGGGTTTTGCTTAATTGATAGTTGTTTTTTATTGCTTCCATAGTTATCTTATTATTTGTTATCTTAAAAAAAGTTTGATGTTACTCATAATTAGTGATTG
>JALNXP010000224.1 GCA_023230285.1 Bacteroidales bacterium
CAGCGCGAGTGGTTTGATCGCTGCGGGAAGCGTCAAGGAAGCGCATCCGTTGCTGCAGGTCGGGTCGATCCCCGTCATCAAGCGTCTGGTCCTTTCGTTCCAGCAGGCAGGCCTGTTTCCCATCGTGGTCATCACCGGGGCCGAGTCGCTTGAAGTGCGGTACCAGTTGGCGGAATACGGAGTCGTTTTCATTCCGAACGAACGACCCGAGACTACCGAACTCTTCGAATCGGTGAAGATCGGGCTGCGGTATCTTCAAGGGAAAAGCAACAGAGTGTTCTTCTCTCCTGTCAACGTGCCGATGGTTTCCCCTGAGACGCTTGCCGCGCTCGATGCGGCGGATGGGGATGTCATTACGCCGTCGTACCATGGACATGGGGGACACCCCGTGGCAATTGCGGACAGAGTCATTCCTGAAATTCTTTCCTACGACGGAAATGAGGGACTGCGTGGTGCGGTGAGAACATTCGGGGATAGGCGAGTTTGGGTTCCCGTAAAGGATGAGGGCGTTTTGATGAGCATCCACGACAAAACGCTCTTGCAGGAGCATCTTCCCGAACACCATCGGCAATTGCTTCATCCCCATGTGGAAGTCAGTATCGGGCGAGAGCATCCGTTTTTCAATGCCAGATTGAAACTGTTGTTGTTTCTGCTTTCGGATACAGGGAATATGCGCAAGGCGTGCCAGTCCATGGCTCTCTCCGTCGGAAAGGGTTGGTCGATGATAAACGATCTGGAATGTGAGACCGGCTATCCCGTGGTGGAACGTCGGCAAGGGGGGAGGAGCGGAGGTACGACGCGTTTGACTGAACAAGGCCGAATATTCCTGCTCGCTTCACAACGGTATGAGGAAGAGGTGCTTTGCTTTGCCCGCGGGCGTTTTAGGAACCTTTTTCTGGATTCAGGCATATTCACCCAAGTGCTTCCTACAAATCATTTGCCTCTTTGAAACATCGTTCTCTACAATAAAGATGTCATTGTTCGCTGACACGGATAATGGAGGGAGCGGTATGCAGGCGGAGGCGCATCAGGAAATTGCCGGGCTTGTCCTTGCGGCGGGATTGTCGACCCGGATGGGCGTATTCAAGCCTTTAGTGCCACTTTGCGGCAAATCGTTGATACAAAATACCGTTGACAGCGTTCTCTCCGGTGGCGCCGACCATGTTGTTGTGGTCGTAGGATTCCGGGCGGAGGAGATGGAATATCTGATTTCGCACGCCTATGGCCCGGAAGTGCAGACCGTTTACAATCCTGACTTCGCCGTCAAGGACATGATGCACTCGATCCTCGTCGGGTGCGAAGCCCTTCCCCGGTGCGAGGCGTTCTTTCTGCTTCCCGGAGATATGCCGGTGGTGAGCCGATCTACTTTTCTCGCGTTGACGGATCAGTGGAGGGAAAAGCCTGATGGCATCATTTTCCCCTCGCTTGACGGTTACCGCAAGCATCCCCCGTTGATCGGATCCTCAATGATTCCCGATATTCTTTCGTTCCATGGGGACGGAGGGCTGAGAGAACTATGGAAACAGAAGGAATCCCTGATCCAGACGGTTCCTGTCGATGACGAAGGGGTCTGGGTGGATGTGGATACCCCTCAGGACTACCGAAGGTGCAGGAGCAGATACGAGCAGAAACGATGTGTGCAACAGGAGGTTGGATGCAACTATGGAAAAGATCAGTCAGTCAGTGAGGAAGAAAGATCATTCGCCGAAGGTCTCTGGACGCAGCATCTATGTGGATGACTATTCCGGGGATGGGGTGCTGACGGGGAAGATGCTCCGATCTTCGCTTGCTAAGGCGAGAATCCTCAGGGTGAACGTACCGGAACTTCCTCCCGGGTATGTGTATGTCGACGCCAAGGACGTCCCCGGAGACAACAACGTCAATATCGTGCTTGACGATTGCCCTGTTTTCGCCAGGGAAACGGTCGAGTACATCGGCGAACCGATCGCCATGATCGTCGGGCCCGATCCTCTTGAAGTGGAACGGCTGGTGGCTTCGTGCAGGATCGAATACGAGGAACTCTCCCCGGAGTTGGATATACGTACGGCCAAGACAGCGTTTTTTACCTATGAGTATGGGAAAGGAGACGTGGAGAAAGCCTTTAAGGAAGCCGACAAAGTGTATGAAGAGGAATTCTCCACCGGATATCAGGAGCAGGCGTACATGGAACCGCAGGGGATGATGGCCGAACCGGAGGCAGGAGGGAAAATGTTCGTCCACGGTTCATTGCAGTGCGCTTATTATGTTCATGGTGCGGTAATGCGCGCCCTCGGATGCAAACCGGACGGGGTACACATCAAGCAGGATGTCACCGGGGGCGGGTTTGGAGGGAAGGAGGATTTTCCTTCGATCCTTGGTTGTCAGGTAGCCGTCGCGGCGAAAAGAGCAAACGCTCCGGTACGATGTGTTTTCGGTCGTCGTGAGGACATGGAGTTCACCAGCAAACGGCACCCGTCCCTCACAAGATATCGCGTCGCGGTCAAGTATGGAAAAGTGACTGCGATGGATATCGATGTGATTTTCAACAGCGGTGCCTATACCACGCTTTCCCCCGTCGTGCTCCAGCGCGGACTGATCTGCGCAAGCGGCGTGTACAACATTCCCAATCTTCACGTATACGGACGTGCGATGAAAACCAATACCGCACCAACCGGTGCATATCGCGGATTCGGTGCTCCCCAAACATACTTCGCCGTGGAAACGATGATGAATCACATCGCATATGACCTTGGCGCAGAACCGCTGGAATTCAAGAGAGGGCAGATGGTCAGGCAAGGGGATTCCACTTCCACGTCGGGAAAATACCATTTCCCCGTTCCTCTTCCCGCGATGATCGACGAAGTGGACGGAATGTGCGGCTACAGAAAAAAACGGAGTTTGTACGCCAAGGAACAAAAAGGCCGGTATCGAAGAGGCATCGGGCTTTCTCTGTGGTTTCATGGTGCCGGCTTCACCGGTTCGGGCGAGCGCGACCACATCAAAGCCATCGTCAAGCTTCGCAAGAATGCGGACGATACGGTGGAGATCCTCGCGGCAAACGGGGAAATCGGACAAGGGGTGCGAACGACATTCCCGAAGATCGTCGCCCACGAGCTCAACATCCCGCTGGAGGATGTGTACTACGAACAACCGGATACGGCGCGCGTCCCTGATTCGGGACCGACGGTTGCTTCCCGTTCGTTGATGATCGTCGGGGAGTTGCTTCGTCGCGCCGCAATCAAACTCAGGACGGTATGGGAGAGCGGAGAGGTTCAGGAAGTGACGGAACATTACAAGGAACCGGACTTCATGATTCCCTTTTATCTAGACAAATTCCAGGGGGACGCTTATCCGACATACGCGTGGGCGGTCTGCGCCGTCGAACTCGAGTTGGACACGCTGAGTGGATTCTCGAAGGTTCTCGGAGCGTATGGTTCGTACGATGTGGGCACTCCGATCGATTACGATATCGTTCTTGGGCAGATGGAAGGCGGCTTCCTGCAAGGACTTGGGTATTCTTCCATCGAGAAGATGGAGTATGACGGGAAAGGGCGGATTCGGAACAATTCGTTCTCCGACTACTTGATTCCGACGACGATGGACGTTCCCCTCATGCAGTGCATGTTGCATGTGGAGAAATATCCCGATGGTCCATACGGTGCCAAAGGTGCGGGTGAACTTCCATTGGTCGGGGTTCCCGGGGCTTATCTGGAAGCGATGGAGCAGGCCCTTGGTCATGGGACGAGACTTCATCATATTCCGTTTTCGGCGGAGGACGCGATGGAAGAACTGATGAAGGAGGGCCGTTAAGATGGATGGAATCCGTTTTGTGCTGAATGGAAGAGACGTCGTGTATGAGGGGTTTGCGACGGATCGCTTGCTGGATGCCCTGAGGGGGACGTTTCATCTGACGAGCGTGAAATGCGGATGCAAGGAAGGGGAATGCGGGGCGTGTTCCGTGTTGATCGACGGGGCATTGTACAATTCCTGTTGCGTCGCCATGGGATTCGTCATGGATCATGAGGTGGTTTCCATGGAAGGATTCCGCGAGACCAAGCAGTTTAAGGTGCTTGACCATGCCTATGGCGAGGTTTCCGCCGTACAATGCGGATTCTGCATTCCCGGAATGATTCTTGCTTCCCATGCGTTGCTTTCCAAAAATCCGGAACCGGACGAAAAAGCGATCAGGGAAGGATTGTCCGGCAACCTGTGCAGGTGTACGGGATACAATGCCATCGTAAAAGCGGTAAGCCTCGCAGCAAAGGAAGGGAAAGGATTATGGTGAACGGATATGTCGCGAAGTCTTTGAGGGAAGCATTGGAATTCCGCGCTTTTCATGATGTTACGCCGTACGCAGGCGGTACCGATCTGATGGTAAGACCAAAGGAAGGAGCCTCATATCTGTTTCTTCATGAAGTCCCCGAACTGAGGATGATCAGA
>JALNXP010000225.1 GCA_023230285.1 Bacteroidales bacterium
GATATAATGTGCATCAGTCTAAGATAGCAATAGGTTCGGGTGGCTTTACCGGTAAAGGCTATCTAAAAGGGACACAGACTAAATATGATTTTGTGCCGGAACAACAAACAGACTTCATCTTCTGCACTGTTGGCGAAGAGTTCGGCTTTCTCGGCAGCCTCGTCGTGTTAGGCTTGTTTTTGACATTGCTTATACGGTTGATTTTTATGGCTGAACGGCAAAGGACTACTTTTAGTCGTATTTACGGCTATTGTGTAGCCGGAATTTTTTTCTTCCACGTAGCTATCAATATATGTATGACAATAGGATTGATGCCGGTGATAGGTATTCCTTTACCATTTTTCAGCTACGGCGGCTCAAGTCTTATAGGCTTTACTATTCTGCTGTTCATTTTTGTAAAACTTGATGCCTATAGATATAACATATTACATTGATTATGTTATAGTTGTAAAATGTTGATAATTGTTTATAATACTATTTCCAAACTTATATTCAGTTTTAAAATTTAATATTATCTTTGCAATTATTAATTAGGTATACATTGATATGAATGAAAATCATTATGCAGTAATAATGGCCGGTGGAGTTGGTTCTCGCTTTTGGCCCATGAGTAAAACAGCTACTCCAAAACAATTTTTAGATATTTTAGGTACCGGTGAAACTCTGATACGTCAAACATTTACCAGATTATCTAAAATTTGTCCTATTCCAAATATTTACATCGTAACAAGTAAGATGTATAAAAATTTAGTTTTAGAACAGTTACCTGAAATGAGGTCTTTTGCACACAATATTTTGTGTGAGCCGGTACGTAGAAACACAGCTCCATGTATCGCTTATGCTTCTGCTAAAATTATGAAGATTAATCCTAATGCAAAAATTATTGTTGCACCTTCCGACCATATCATCATGAAAGAGAATATTTTTCTTGAAGTTGTAAATGCTGCTATGGAAGAAGTAGCCAAAAAAGATTGTCTGATGACACTTGGTATTACTCCTTCTCGCCCCGATACAGGCTATGGATATATTCAAATTGATGACACAGAGGATAAAAAATTGACAAAAGATATTTTTAAAGTTAAGACTTTTACCGAAAAACCAAACCTTGAAATGGCTGAATTTTTTATCGAAAGTGGTGATTTTGTCTGGAACGCCGGAATATTCATCTGGTCTGTTAAGTCAATATATAGTGCTTTAAAACAATATTTACCGGATATTTTTGAACTGTTTTTTGATGAAAAGATATTATATAATACAGCTTATGAAGATGCCGATGTCGAGAAAACTTATTATGCTTGTCCAAATATTTCTATTGATTACGGAATAATGGAAAAGGCAAATAATGTGTATGTTTATAAAACCGATTTTGGCTGGTCTGACTTAGGAACTTGGGTCTCTTTATTTGAAAACAGCGAAAAAGATAGTGATAATAATGTTGTAAAGAGCGTTGATGTAGTTGAATGTGATTCGATAAATAATATAGTGGTAGCTAAAAATAAACTTGTAGCCTTGCAAGGACTTGATAATTACATAGTTGTTGATTCTGACGATGTTTTACTCGTTTGTAAAAAAACGGACGAACAAAAAATACGTAACTTAGTTGATGCAATAAAACGGAAATACGGAGAAAAATATATTTAATGATTTTTGACAATGAAAGTTGTTAATATTGAAGGTATTGGAGATGTCATTTTTGTTAAAAACAATCGTTCAAAGAAGTATTATTTGAGAGTAAACAAGTTGGGAGAGGTAAGAGTGACAATCCCGATGTTTGGAACATATAAATTTGCTGTTGATTATGTGCAGTCAAAAAAGGATTGGATTATAGACGGTAAATCTAAAATATCGGCTGCAAAGGGGAAAAAGGTATATTCTATTGGACGGATAGATTATAATGAGAAATTCAGTATTTCTATTTCCACACATGATAAAATGACTGTTAAATCGCAGGAAGAAATTAGTCGGCAGCGAGAGATAATCAATATTTTGGTACCAAGCACGGTAGACATTCAAAATGCTGAGCTTCAATCTATTGTGAGTGAACATATAAGTAAGATAATGTTGAATGCCGCCAAGAATGTTTTACCGTCTATGATAGAAGAAATTTCGCAAGCGACAGGATTAAGTTACAGCGGTTTGAGGATTAGCAGTGCGCAGAGGCGTTGGGGGAGTTGCTCGTCAACTAACAGTATTTCTCTAAGTAAAAATTTGATAAAGTTGCCGACACCTCTGATAAATTTTGTAATTATTCATGAGTTGTGCCATACGAAGCATAAAAATCACGGCAAATATTTTCATGCGTTGGTTGACAGCTATTGCGGTGGTAAAGAGAAGCAGCTTGCTAAGGAATTGCGGCAGATAGAGAAAGTGCTTTTATAATAAAAGCAGGTATAAAACATCAAAAGAGGCTGCCTAATATTAAGCAGCCTCTTTTTTTGATATCATTAAATAGGAGATATGTGTAAATTATTCAACTTCCCAGGTATTGCCTGAGTTAAGTAAATCGTCTACGCATTTGATTTTAGATTTAGCTTTAGCTTCGATGATTTGGTTTTCCATGAGTTCACTATATACAGGTTTATCGATATCTCTTATAACGCCGACAGCCAATGGGAAAGGTGGTTTCATTTCGGCGAGCATAAGGTGTACGCCGCGATTATTTTGGTGGGCATCATGAATTAAGACATCGTCTATAGAGAATCCGTTTTCGCCGATAGTTCCAATTTCCAATTTATTTTGGTCGTTGCACAAATGTATGCCCATATTTTTGTTTTTGCCGAAAATCATAGGTTTTCCCTGTTCGAGGCAGATAACTCTATCTTCGCGATTTTCTTTATCATTATAATAGGCATAAGCGCCGTTATTATATATCATACAATTTTGCAGTATTTCGATAAAAGCGGTACCTTTATGAGCGGCAGCGGCGAGCATAACTTCGGACTGTGTTTTAAGGTTAGAATCCAACGAGCGTGCGAAGAATGTAGTACCTGCGCCGATAGCGAGTTCTCCGGGGTTAAAAGGTTCTTCGATAGTTCCCATAGGAGATGTTTTAGTAATTTTTCCTAATGGCGTTGTCGGAGAATATTGTCCTTTTGTCAAGCCGTATATTTGGTTGTTATAGAGGACGATTTTTATGTCCATATTTCTGCGGAGGGTATGTATAAAATGGTTTCCGCCGATAGCGAGGCAGTCGCCGTCACCGGTTGTTACCCATACACTAAGGTTAGGGTTTGTTATTTTGGCACCGGTAGCGATAGGTAAAGCTCTGCCGTGAATGCTGTGAAAGCCGTAAGTGTTAATATAATAAGGGCTTCTGGAAGAGCAGCCGATGCCGGAAATGATAAGTATGTCTTCTTTTCTTTTACCAAGTTGAGGCATTATTTTTTCAAGAGAAGCGAGGATAGCGTGGTCGCCGCAGCCCGGACACCACTTTACCATTTGGTCGCTGACAAAATCTTCTTTAGTAAGGTTATATTTATTTTCTTCCATGATTATTTTTCCTCCAATAGATTAGTGTAAGCATCAACAAGTTCAGAAACTCTAAAAGGCAGACCTTTCAGTTTATTATATTGTTCATATTTGAATTGAGGCAAATTAATGCGCAGATAATTAGCGAATTGTCCGAAGTTAAGTTCGCAGACGACAATTTGTTTATATTTAGCGAAAATGTCGGCGATGTTTGTTGGTAGCGGGTTAATATAATTGACGTGGCATAGTCCAATTTTCTTTGATGGGAAAGCTTTTTTAGTTTCGTCTAAAGAGTTGCGGAGAGCGCCGTAAGTGCCGCCCCAGCCAACTATCAGTAAATCTCCTTCTTGGTCACCGAATACAGTTTGTTGAGGTATATCATTAGCAACTCTACGAACTTTTTCGTTTCTGTAAGTTGCCATAAGTTGGTGATTTTCAGGGTTATGAGAGACGTTGCCTGTTATATTTTCTTTTTCGAGGCCACCTATACGGTGTCTTAATCCTTCGGTACCCGGCACGGCCCATTGTCTTGCCAAAGTTTTTTCGTCTCTGCGATAGGGGGCGAAATTCGGGTCATTAGGTTTAGCGAGAGGTGGGTTGATAGGAGGGAGGTCAGCGGTTTTAGGGATAGCTATGACTTCAGTTCCGTTAGCGATATATCCGTCTGTAAGTAAGATTACCGGTGTCATGTGTTCGAGAGCTATTTTAGCTGCCTGATAAGCGAAGTTGAAGCAATTTCCGGGGGAGGAAGCAGCTATTACGACTACTTGACCTTCGCCGTTGCGACCATAAAGAGCCTGCATCAAGTCGGATTGTTCGGTTTTAGTAGGAAGACCTGTAGAAGGACCGCCGCGTTGAACATCGATGATAAGCAGAGGAAGTTCTGTCATAACAGCTAAACCAATAGCTTCGCTTTTCAGTGGTAATCC
>JALNXP010000226.1 GCA_023230285.1 Bacteroidales bacterium
TCTTGAAAACAAAGTGTTTCTAAAAAAATTGTTCGAAGCAATTTATGATGAACTGCCGGAAACGAAACGAAAAAAATAATAAAATGAACGAAAAAGAATTTTTTAAAAACTTGGAAGACGGCATTGTCGAGTTACTACAAGATGAGCAAGCAAAGGTCTTCCGTCAATGTGCTGAAAATTGCGCAAGTAGCTTTGTGTTACAAGAAATGCGTCGCCAGTTTGAAGAATGTGGCTGCAGCTTAGACACGCAATACAAAAAATATGGTCGCACCGAATATTTCTATGCCGACATCATTGAACCCGGACGTATTTACGAGATTGGCTATCCGAAATGCTTCTGCCCGTTAGTCGAAGCAGGATTTGTAAAATCAGCCGTACATTGCGAATGTTCACGACAAAGTATTATATTTGTACTTCAAAATCTTCTACCGGATAAAACAATAGAGGTTGAGACGATAGAAACAGTGCTTTCGGGAGCGGAAAAATGTAAGTTTAGAGTAAAAGTGAAATAAAGGAATGATATTACGGAATGATGAATATTTTCGGACGATAATTTTTTTCAAAAACCTCTTGACTCGTACCTAAGGTCATGGTCTATCTTTGCAGCCGTAAACAATTCGCGAAACGTTTAATAGTAAATGAACAGTAAAAACAAATTTAAAATCGGAGAGTTTTCTAAACTCAATCGCATAACCGTCAAGACTTTGAGACACTACGAGGAAATCGGGCTGCTTAAACCTAACGAAATCGACGAGTGGACAGGCTATCGATATTATGATGTGTCTCAGTTTCAAAAACTTAGCACAATACTCTATCTCAAAAAGTTGCGTTTCTCCTTAGAAGAAATCCGCAATATGTTTGAAGACGGACTTGAAACGCCATCTGCCAACACTGTCTTGGAAAAAATAAGAGCCTGTCGACAAGAGCAGTCGTTTTTGCAATGGCAATTCGATGAGTTGACTAATTTGGAAAAACATCTCCGCGGAGGATTCAAAATGGAAAATGTATTTATCAAGTCGCTGCCGGCAGTTACGGTGGCAAGTTACAGAAAAATTGTAAAAGATTATGACGAACTGTCTTATCTGTGCTGTAATGTGATAGGTCCCGAGATGCAACGCTGCGGCTGCACTTGCGACAATGTGCAGTATTGCTACACTTTAGAACATGACAAAGAGCATAAAGAAACGGACATCGATGTTGAATATTGCGAAGCGGTTGACAATTCGTTTGCAGAATCAGATTGCCTGAAATGTAAACATATACCTGAAGTGAAAACCGCTGTTTGTATCAATCACAAAGGTAGTTACAACAACTTCCAGCAGTCGATGACTTTACTCATGAATTATATCGAAAAAAACGGTTATAAAATCATTGACTATCCACGCTTTTCTTATATAGACGGACCATGGAACAAAGAAACTGAAGATGAATATCTTACAGAGGTTCAAGTTCCGGTAGTGATGATATAAATTCTTTTAAATGGCAGGTGCAGATTACATTTAGTGCCTGCCATTTAAAAATTATCTTTTTTAGATTATCTATCTTAGATAATCTAAAAAAGAAGTTATATCTCTGCGGCATAAATTATAAAATGGCTTGGTATGAATAGAAATCCTTTTTTGATAAACGGCTATGTGTCGCCGGAGGTATTTTGCGACCGCGAAAAAGAGCTTACAGAGCTGTTCAGCCGAATTATTTGTGTAACCTTTCCATCATTCTCAATGCCGCGTTGCCGACAGACTGTGATTTTAAAGACTTGGCTCGAACAGCGAAAATAGCTATCAACGAATCACTTGCGCCGGACAATATTGTGCAGAGCGTTCTTGTTTGCGACTTGTTGGAGATTGTTGGCTATAAAAAATCGGCATTGTTTTACGTCGGCGACTGGGAGAACATAAAAAAGACCGGACTTTGTACTCCGATGATTTCCAACATCCAACGAGTAATGATATTGTGGAGCAACTGTTGAAAAAGATAGAGAAAGTATTGAAAACGATTGCAAATACATATAACCTTTATCAATAACTAACACATCTTTACGCTCAAAAACATTATCAAAATTTCCATCCGTGTCCCATCCATCCGTGTCCCTCCGTCCAATCCGTGTCCATCCGTGTCCCATCCATCCGTGTCCCTCCGTCCAATCCGTGTCCCAATCTCCAAATAAAATTTGTATAAAAGATATATTTAACATATCTTTGCAAATTGTAAAACGTAGATGCTCAGTAAAGTAATTTAATGTCATCTAACATATTACATCTTACTAATTTATAATAAATAAGATAAACAAATGAATATTAAAATTACTGAAGTTAAATCTAAAAAAGACCTTTCCCTTTTTGTCTCCTTTGCAAACAAACTCTATAAAAATTGCGATGACTATTGTCCTGCTATAGAATTTGACGAAAAAAACACTTTTAACACAAAGAAAAATCCCGCATTGGAGTTTTCTGAATTTTGCAACTTTCTTGCTTGGAAAGACGGCAAACTTGTCGGCAGAATTTGTGCTTTGATAAACAATAGAGCAAACGCTCATTGGAATGTGAAAAAAGTGAGATTTGGATGGTTCGATTTCATTGATGACTATGAGGTGTCGTCTGCTTTACTTGATGCTGCAAAAAATTGGGGTAAAGAAAAAGGAATGGAAATTCTGAATGGACCTGTGGGCTTCACCGACTTTGACCATCAAGGGTTGCTTTTAGAAGGGTTTGAATATGATTCACCTATGACAAGTCTATATAATTTTCCGTATTATGTCAAGCATTTTGAAAAATATGGCTTAACAAAAGAAGCCGACTGGGTTGAATATAAGGTGTTTATCCCTGATGAAATTCCGGAAAAGATGGAAAGAATCTCTAAAATTGTAACAGACCGGTATCACTTGAAAATAGACAAAGTAAAATCAACAAAAGAACTTATAAAAAAATATGGCTATACATATTTTGATGTTATAGACAGCACGTATCAAAAATTATATAACTTCCAACCACTCACTCAAAGACAAAAAGAATATTACTGTAAGATGTATTTTCCAATGCTTAACTTTGATTTTATCACTATCATAACAAATGAACAAGATGAAATTGTCGGTGTAGGCATAGGCATGCCGGACATATCAGTTGCTTTGAGAAAATGTAACGGTAAACTTTTTCCATTCGGCTGGTTCTCTGTTATTAAATCTTTGAAAAGTAAAAAGCATGAAGTCATTGACCTCATGTTGATTGCCGTAAGAGAAGATTATCAAAATAAAGGTGTCAACGCATTATTCTTTCACGATCAGCTTAAATATTTTCATAAATATGGCGTAAAACATGCCGAATCATCTGCCATATTGGAAAATAATGTAAAACATTTAGCTAATTGGGATTATTTTGAAACCTTGCAACATAAGAGAAGAAGAGCTTATATAAAACCGATAGAATAAGAATAAAACAGGGAAAACGATGAAGTGACATTTTCTGCGATTATCTATGGAATCTGCGGGAGAAGTAATGTGATTTCAATTTTAAAATGCAATTTACGTATACTGCGTGCATCCGTGCTGTGCAGAAAACTGAATATAAATTTAATCAATTAAATAAATAAGCCGCAAATTTTTCACTGATAAATTTGCGGCTTATTTATTTAATTTGTTATTTATTATACATTTACAAATTAATGTGAAATTACAATTCGTTTTGTTATAGTATTTTCATCTTTAGTGATGATACGGAATAGATAAATTCCGTTGTCAAATGATGACACATCAATTGTACTGTTGTTTGTTTGATACATCAGCTGTCCGATGGCATTGTAAATAGATACGTTCATAATATTTTGCTCAATAATCACTTCATTATCAGCCGGATTTGGATAAATATTTAGATTTTCGAAATTTTCAAGAACTCCCATATATTCTACAGTTGTGATAAGTTCGCGTTGTTCGTCTGTGTATTCATCTCCATCAATATAAATTAATTCTTCGTTTGTTTCAGCGTTTAGCAAACGAATATAGCCTTCAAAGATACCGTCTCCATAAGAATCGTATGTAATCCATGACACACAAGTGTTTTCGGGAAGTGTTATGTTGAAAGATTGTAATTCATTGCTGTAAATGCCTTCACACTGATATAAAATATTGCCATCTTCATCCATCATGACAAAAGAAAAATCCTCAAACCAATCATCAGGCTGTACTTCAACAATTACATTTTCTGGTACTGATTTGGCTCTTTGAACATTTGCAAAAATTTCGTTATTATCTGTGTAAGTGTCGCCTTCAACATCAATTCTGAACGAGAGGTTTGGGGCGTGTGATAGATTGGTTATAGGGTCAAGGATAACAGTATCATTATTATACAGTTCCAAGTTGCCTGTATAGGTGTAATCAGCTACAATGTCA
>JALNXP010000227.1 GCA_023230285.1 Bacteroidales bacterium
AGTTGTGTCAACAGTGTAGGCGTAGACGTAAACACTGCATCTAAACAATTGCTGACTTATGTTTCGGGCATAGGACCGGCATTAGCTCAAAATATCATCGATTATAGAAATGATAACGGCAATTTTTCTTCAAGAAAAGATTTGAAGAAAGTTAAAAGATTCGGAGATAAAGCCTTTGAGCAAAGTGCCGGATTTTTGCGTATAAGAGACGGCGTTAATCCGTTAGATAACAGTGCAGTACACCCTGAATCTTATCATATTGCAGAAGAAATGGCTGCCGACATGAATTGCAAAGTCTCCGAACTGATAAGCAACGACACTATCATCAGCAAAATAGATTTGACAAAATACGTAAGTGGAAATGTAGGATTGCCAACTTTAAACGACATAGTATCAGAGCTTTCCAAGCCAGGCAGAGACCCTCGCTGCCTATTCGACAATTTTGAATTCGACCAAAATGTTAAAGCTATAGAAGATATACAGGAAGGCATGGTCCTACCGGGCATCGTCACCAACATAACATCATTCGGCGCATTTGTAGACATTGGCGTACATCAAGACGGACTTGTACATATATCGCAAATAGCAGACAAATACGTTTCCGACCCGACTACTGTAGTAAAGTTGAATCAAAAAGTGACAGTAAAAGTCATAAATATAGATGTTGCAAGAAAACGAATTTCTCTATCAATGAAAAATATTTAATATATACTATTCGTTATTTAATTTTATATAAAGTTTAATTGCCAATGAAAAAATTCTTAGTAACGTTTATAATTTTTGCATTATTTTTCAGTCAGTTATCTTATTCTCAGGTTGTTAAAGCATTTGTTGCCGGTGGAGCCAATTTAGCTCAGGTTGATGGTGACCAAGAGGTAGGATTTAAAAAAGCAGGAGCAAATGTTGGAATTGGAGCGGAGGTTCAAATCAACGACATCATATCTACCTCTATAGAAGCTAATTTCAACCAAAAAGGAGCTTTCCAGCGTGGATTTTATGATACTGTTCCAACCGGAAGATACAAGTTAACGTTAAATTATGCAGAAGTTCCTGTAATGGTTCATTTTACCGACCCCAAAGGAGGCTTAAAAGCGGGCATAGGATTTTCATACGGTCGTATGGTTTCATCGCCGACAGAAGAATGCGACAGAACAGACCAATCAAATTATATAATATACAACAAGCCTGAAAATTATGATGCTTCCGTTTTGGTTTCATACGCAGACTTTGTGCCACAAGTTGCTGAAAACAAGGATTATGAATATTATGAGGTAATAAAAGAATGGAATAAAAATCACAGCAATATAAATCCCAACGACTTCAGTGTCATAGCAAGTCTCAGTTTTTCTATTTGGAAGAAATTTAAAATAGAATGCAGATATTCGTATTCGCTAAAATCATTCAGAAATGTGGATTATTACCGTAATGGGACTGTAGAGCAAATAAATGGAGTAGATTATTATGATGATGGACCATATCTTGCATTTAAGAGGAAAGAATACAACAACACACTGACTTTCAGAGTTATATATGTCATTAACGAAAGGCAGGTTACCAAGACAAAGGCTACGCAGAAAATGAGAGCCGGTGAATTAAAATAGACAACATCAAACATTAAAATATTATCAAAGATGGAAAAAGAAGAAAAAGAGAGAACAGCGGATTTAGCATATAAGATAGCTTATGATTATGACAAAGATTATGGATTTTGTCCGCAATGTGTATTAGCTGCATTACAAGAAGTAAAAGAAGACATTCCTGATGATTTGATTAAAGCATCTCACACGTTAAGTGGCGGCGGTTGTTTAACCGGCGGCGGCACTTGCGGTGCTTTACAGGCAGGATTATTGGCTATCGGCTTCTATCACGGTCGTCCCATTGAAAATTTCGGCAAAGGTAAACATCTCAAAGCCTTAATGTTAGGTAAAGAATTAATAGAACGCTTTAAGGAAAAATACGGAGAAGACATCACATGTCATGGAATACAAAAGTCGATATGTGGCAGAGCTTTTAACAATTGGGATGCAGAAGAGGCGAAATTATTCAAAGAGAGTGAATGTAAAGAAGGTTGTGCAGACATCAGTGGAACAGTTGCGAAATGGTGTACAGAATTATTGTCATAAAAAAAAATAAGAAAAAGATGCTCTTATTAATAAAATTGTATTACCTTTGCAAACTGAAATTTATCAGAGTAGAAATAAGATAATAAAGTAAAAAATTAACAAGATGTATTTAACTTCAGAGATTAAAGAAAACATTTTTAAAGAGTATGGGGAATCGGTTACAGATACCGGTTCAGCAGAGTCTCAGATAGCTCTTTTTTCGTTCAGAATCAAAAACTTAACAGAGCATTTAAAATCCAACAAAAAAGATTTATTTACCGAACGTGCTTTGTACCGCTTAGTTGGTAAAAGGAGAAAACTTCTTGATTATTTAAAGACCAATGACATAGAGCGTTATAGAGCTATTGTTAAGAAATTAGGTTTAAGAAAATAATACTGATAATAAAATGTATAAATATTAAGGGCAATTAATTTGTTTTGATTGCCTTTTTTTGTATTATTTAGAGTTTGAGAGACAAAGATATATATAAATAAAGAAATTTCAAATGTTAGAAACACAAAGAACGACTGCTTTCCAATTACCTGATGGGAGACAAGTTACGATAGAAACAGGCAAATTAGCGAAGCAAGCAAACGGCTCTGTTGTCGTCAGGTGCGATAATACCATGCTTTTAGCGACAGTAGTTGCCAAAGAGGAAGCCGCAGAAAATGCAGATTTCATGCCGTTGTCGGTAGATTATAAAGAGAAATATTATGCAGTAGGCAGATTTCCGGGTGGTTTTTTTAAGAGAGAAGCCAAGTCATCGGATTATGAAATTTTAATATCAAGGTTAATAGACAGAGCGTTACGTCCTCTGTTTCCTGATGATTTTCACGCTGAAGTACAAGTACAAGTTACACTTATATCCGGTGATAAAGCAGTTCCTCCTGATGCGTTTGCAGCATTAGCAGCCTCTGCAGCCTTAAGTGTCTCCGACATTCCGTTTAACGGTCCGATTTCCGAAGTAAGAGTAGCACAAATAAACGGAGAATTTGTCATCAACCCGAATTTTGAAGTTTTGAAAGATGCTACACTCGAATTAGTTGTTGCAGCAGACATGAAAAACATCATGATGGTTGAAGGCGAATGTCTTGAAGTCTCTGAAGATACTATGATAGCAGCATTGAAAGCCGCTCACGAAGCAATAAAAGTTCAATGTCAAGCTCAAATTGACCTTGCGGCGCAAGTAGAGAAAGCTCAGAATAAATATGATTATTGTCATGAGACCAATGATGAGGAACTCCGTCAGCAAGTTACAGATTTTTGTTATCCTAAATGTTACGAAGTCGCCAAATCACATACTGCAAATAAGAAGCTCAGAACCCAGATGTTTGAAGATGTAAAAACAGCATTTATTGAGACTATAGAAGAAGAAGAGAGAGAAGCCAAGCAATTTATGGTTGAAAGATATTTTTATGATGCGGAAAAAAGTGCAGTTCGTAATTACATTTTAGACACTCATAAACGTATTGACGGCAGAGACCTTGACGAAATCAGACCTATCTGGTGCGAAGTTGACTGTTTACCATCAGCTCACGGCTCGGCTATCTTCACACGTGGAGAGACACAATCTTTATCGGCAGTAACTTTGGGTACAAAATTAGATGAACAGATTATAGATGGCGCAGTTGTCGAAAGTAAAGAAAGATTTATCCTTCATTATAACTTTCCGTCATTTGCGACAGGCGAAGTTAAAGCCACCAGAGGTGTCAGCAGACGTGAAGTAGGACATGGCAAC
This sequence comes from Bacteroidales bacterium, assembly GCA_023230285.1. Lineage (GTDB taxonomy): Bacteria > Bacteroidota > Bacteroidia > Bacteroidales > BM520 > RGIG7150. The sequence goes on from JALNXP010000227.1 coordinate 3,842, forward strand.
TTAGCATTAAGAGCATTAAAAAACATGATACCTTCCGACATGGAGGTCAACCCCTACTCTATCCGCATCGTATCTGACATTTTAGAGTCTAACGGCTCATCATCAATGGCTACAGTATGTGCAGGAACACTTGCTCTTATGGATGCAGGCGTACAAATAAAAAAACCTGTTTCAGGTATTGCAATGGGGCTTATAACAGATAACTCACGCTATGTAGTTTTATCTGACATTCTTGGCGATGAAGACCACTTAGGCGATATGGATTTCAAGGTCACAGGCACCCGCGATGGTATCACCGCATGTCAAATGGATATAAAAGTTGATGGCTTACCTTACGAGATTTTAGCTAAAGCTCTTGAACAAGCTAAAAAGGGCAGAATGCACATTCTTGACATCATCACCGACACAATTCCGGAACCACGCGCTACCTACAAAGACCACGTTCCAAGAATCGAAACTATGA